>CAZHLZ010000008.1:0-27238 GCA_964532475.1 uncultured Chitinophaga sp. | reverse complement strand
CCTGGAATCGCAGGACAAAGAAAATGAGGTGGAATTTCCCAAAAATCAAGCTTATAATAATGAAAAAGTAAACTTTTGTTCAGGGCAATTAATGCTTTTTGATTACTGAAATCAATGGTTTTATTACAATATTTATTTATAAAAACAAATTCAGTCAAGGCTGGATAAGTTTGGCAAAGAATATCAAAATCATAGCCAAAGCGATGCAAGTTTTTAGGATGAAGATTTGTTTTTTCTATCATAAAATAAAAAAGAGACTGAAATTCAGCCTCTTAATTGTTGTAATTTATTAAAAAGTAACAAAAGAAGATTTCTGTATGAGAGAAGCCTTCCTTTATTTTGCAAGTTCTTCTTTAACGATACTTGCTATTAACTTTCCGTCAGCTTTACCGGCTAACTTTCCTGATAATATTCCCATTACTTTGCCCATTTCCTGTGGGCCCGAAGCTCCTGTTTGGGCAATTGCATTTTGAACTTCCACTCGAACTTCATCTTCAGAAAGCATTTTAGGCAAATATTCTTCAATCACTTTTGCTTGAAAAATTTCATCATTTGCTAAATCTTCTCTGTTTTGTTCGATGTACAACTGATATGTTTCCATACGTTGCTTATGCAATTTCATTACAATTTTCATTGCTGTTTCCTCAGAAACTTCTCCTGCACCAGAAGTAGCTTCCAACATCAATTTCGATTTAATATCACGCAAAGCAGCTAATTTTTCCTTCTCTTTAGCTAGCATTGCGCTTTTTATATCTGCATTTATTCTTTCTGTAAAAGTCATTTTTACTGTATTAATCTACGTTATCGTGAAGAAAAGAATTGTTTGATCTTAAAGTGCTTCCATTCTCATCCGTTGAAATGTTGAATCTTGAAACAGAAGATTGAGAACTAAAATCAGATTTATCAATGGTGATGCTTCTTCTTTTGTATGCAGGCTCAACTTCTAATTTGTTCAAACCTTCTGGCTTTTTCAACAATTTAGTATACTGATTGATTCTTTCCATACGAGAACTTGCCAATCTTTGTTGCTCTTCTGGAGAAATACCTGTTCTAGAATTACTCGTTGAATCTAAATTAAATTTATCCTCCTGATCATCGTCCAAGTTTAAAACAACCTTTTCTGCTGCTTTGTACTCAACTGGTTTTTCAACTACTTCTTCACGTTTGATCTCCCAATCCATTTCATTTGAAACAGTAACAGTTGGTTTAAACTCTTCCTTTGCAGGTTCAAAATCCAAATCCAATCTACCAACAACTTCAGTTTTCATCAAAGGAGTTTCGATTTTATCTGTAATTTCAGTTAAGTTATTTTTTAAAAACGGCTCTTCAACAACTTGTGTTTGAGTCATTGTTTTTTCGAAAGGAGAATCCAAAGGTTTTTTTACCTCTTCTTTCACTGTATCTTCCAAAACAACCACTTTTTTCTCAGGAGCTTTATCCAAACCTGTTAATGGTTGTGTGTTAAAACCTGTTGCAATAATTGTTACACACAATTTCTCACCTAGATTATCACCAGGACCGTAACCCCAAATAACATCTGCAGTTGATCCAGCTTCTTCTTGAATGTAATCAGTGATTTCACTAATTTCATCCATGGTAACTTCTTTGTCACCAAAAGTAATGTTCAACAATACATATTTAGCGCCTTCAATGTTGTTATCATTTAACAATGGAGAATTCAATGCATCTTGCACACATCTCAATGCTCTGTTTTCACCTTCAGCAGAAGCAGAACCCATAATAGCATGACCAGAATCTCTCATTACCGTATTAACATCTTTGAAATCCACGTTGATATTTCCTGTAACAGAAATCACTTCAGCAATACCTTTCGCTGCAGTATTTACAACATCATCAGCTTGTGAAAATGCATTTGTTAAGGATAAATTTCCGCTAATTTCACGCAAACGTTCGTTGTTAATTACAAGTAATGTATCTACATTTCCTCTCATTTGCTCCAATCCATCTTCCGCTTGTTGGCGACGTTTTTTTCCTTCAAAATTGAAAGGAATCGTCACGATACCAACTGTCAAAATTCCAAGTTCACGAGCAACTTGTGCAATAACTGGCGCAGCACCTGTTCCTGTTCCACCGCCCATTCCGGCAGTTACAAAAACCATTTTTGTGCCTTTTGAAAGCAATTCTCTAATATCTTCAATATTTTCAATCGCTGCATTTTTTCCAATTTCTGGAATAGAACCAGCACCCAAACCTTCTGTTAAACTTGGGCCTAATTGTATTTTGAAAGGAACTGGAGAAATATCCAATGCTTGTCTATCTGTATTACAAACAATAAAATCCACTCCCTTAATTCCTTGATTGTACATGTGGTTCACAGCATTGCTTCCACCTCCACCAACTCCAATTACTTTGATAATTGAGTTATTCTCTCTTGGCATATCGAATTCCATATTCTTTTTATTTATTCGGTTAATGATTAATCTTCTTCTGCAAAGAAACCTTTGCTTTTTTGTAATAAATTCTTGAAAAAATTCCCTTTGATTTCTGCATCATTTTCATGCGTCTTCACAGGAGATTCGATTCTGTTTTCAAGAACATTTTCATTTTTCTTTTTGCTCTCAAAACCTTGAATTACCAAACCAATTCCCGTTGAGTAAATTGGACTTGTAAGGTTTTCAATTGTATTGTTATTCGCTAAATGTTCAGTTGGATAACCAATTCTTGTTTCCATTCCAGTTATGTATTCAAACAATTGCGTAATGTGTTTTAATTGAGCACCACCACCGGTAACAACGATTCCACCAAACAAACGTTTCTCGTAACCAGAATTTCTAATTTCAAGGTAAACGTGCTCAATGATTTCTTCCATTCGAGCTTGAATAATCGAAGAAAGGTTTTTTACAGAAATTTCTTTCGGTTCTCTTCCTCTTAATCCTGGAATGCACACTACTTCGGTTTGTTGACTTTCACTTTCAAGTGCCGAACCAAATTTAACCTTTAACTTCTCAGCCTGATTTTTCATGATTCCACAACCTTCCTTGATATCCTCCGTAATAATGTTTCCACCAAAAGGAATCACATGTGAATGGCGAATAATATTTTCGTGAAAAATTGCAATGTCTGTTGTTCCACCACCGATGTCAACTAATACAATTCCAGCATCTTTTTCTTCTTCTGATAATACTGCTTCTGCCGATGCAAGTGGCTCAAGAACCATTTCTTTCACGGATAATCCTGCACGCTCAACACATTTAATAATGTTCATTGCAGCTGAAACTTGTCCTGTAATAATGTGGAAATTAGCTTCCAATCTTACACCAGACATCCCAATTGGATCCTTAATACCTTGCTCATTATCAACAATGTATTCTTGCGGAAGCACGTGAATAATTTGATCGCCAGGTCGCATAACCAAACGATACATATCTTCTACCAATTCGTTAATATCTTTTTGGGAAATTTCAGATTCAGTATTTTTTCTCACGTAAACTCCTCTGTGTTGTAAGCTGTTAATATGTTGACCCGCAATACCAACAATAACATTTGAAATTTTTAATTCTCCATCTAATCTCGAAACTGCCTCATCAACAGCACGTTTAATAGATTCTACTGTATTGTTAATATTTGACACAACACCTCTTGAAACTCCAAGAGACTCACTTTTTCCCATGGAAATAATTTCTATTTTTCCATGTTCATTTTTCTTTCCAATAAAACACGCTATTTTCGTTGTACCAATATCTAGTCCAACAATCACAGGCTTTGATTTTTTATCAGGTGTCATATTTAATTTTATTAATTTTTGTTAATTTTTTTACAAACAATTTGTTTTTCATACTTCAAATTAATCACTTCATACTTGTTCCAGCCTTCATACGGAAGCCCTTCTTTGTAAAAATAGACTAATTTTTCAAATTTCTTTGCAACTTCATTTTCAGTTTTAGCCGACCCAAAAATTATCGTATGCCCGCCAACTTGTGGGGTTAAGACAAAATCACCGTTCTTTTCAAGGTGAATTTGACCAATTTGAGCATTCAAAAAGGGATCATTACAAACATAGAGAGAAATTCTGTAGATGTCGTCTAAAAATCGAATAGTTTTCAAGGTGTCATTGTTAATAATTTTGTCCACCGAAATTGAGTGTGCTCTATCAGGAATATTGCCCGTAACAACCATAACTCGAGCAGTATATAATGGCGATGTTGCCATCGTGTGACCTAAATCATCGAGGTAAAAAGTTTCTCCCGAGGAATTAAAAATTCGAGCAATTGGTTTTCTCAATTCAATGTCAATATTCCAACGATTTCCGATATTTGAATAAACCTTGCAAGTCCGAATTTCCGACATTGATTCAAGGTAATCTTCAATCGCTACAATGTTAATTTTTTCAAACTTCTGATTTGGATAAACTAAGGCTTTTCTAGACAAACGCGTTAAAACCTCATCTTCAGATAAAAATGCATTTTCACCATCAACTTTTATATAAATCGCAGGTGTTTTGCTTACCAATTCAGCTTGCTGAGATTTGGATAAACTCAAACCTATGAAAACTGCAAAAGTAAATGCAATCCAAAAAGATATTTTAAGCCATTTTTTCATTTATAATTTCGCCCTTAAAGCGTTAATTTTTTGTTAGTTCAGCATTAATTAATGGTACAATGCGATCAATGTCACCTGCGCCTATTGTTAAAACGATTCCTTCGCTAATACCTTTGCTTCTCTCCACCGCTTCTTGAGGAGATAACACTTTTTTGTCGGAATTGGTACATTTTGAGAGTAACAATTCGCTTGTAATTCCTTCCATTGGCAATTCACGCGCTGGATAAATCGGCATTAGGATCAATTCATCAATTTTTGATAATTCAGAAGCGAAGGCATCAATGAAATCTCTTGTTCGCGAAAACAAATGTGGTTGGAAAATTCCAGTGATTTTTTTCCCAGGGTAAATTAATTTAACAGAATCAATAAGCGCTTTAATTTCAGTAGGATGATGCGCATAATCATCGATATAAACTAATTTTTCAGTTCTAATTTGATATTCAAATCTACGTTTTACTCCTTTAAAAGTTTTTAGTCCGAAACGAATTTCTTCTTCACTCAAACCTAAAAAACTAGCTAAAGCGATACATGCCAATCCGTTTTCTGCATTGTGAATACCAGGTAAACCTAATTCGACATTATCCCATGAAAACTTTGGAGCAGTGACATCCATGAAAAATTTTCCGTTTTCAATCCTCAAATTTTTTCCTTCAAAATCAGCACTTTCATTGATTGCATAACTTTGAATTGGCGTTTCAGATTTTAATTCCAAACCTTTTCTAAGCACAATCAATCCATTTTTATCAATTTGATTTGCGTACAATTGAAATCCTTCTAAAAAAGTTTTTGCATCTCCGTAAATATCCAAATGGTCAGCATCAGTAGATGTGATAATTGTTGCGAATGGATGTAATTGCAAAAACGAACGATCAAATTCATCCGCTTCAATAACTGTTAATTCTGAATGTTCATCCGAAACAAAATTGGAGGAAAAATTGGATGAAATTCCACCCAAGAAGGCGTTACATTTTAAACTAGATTCATTCAAAATGTGCGTCAACATGGTACTTGTGGTTGTTTTCCCATGCGTACCAGCTACACCTAAACCTTTTGAATTTTTTGTAATTAGACCTAAAACTTGAGCTCTTTTCAAAAGCGTAAATTCTTTGTGTTTTAAATGTAAATATTCTCCTAAATTCTGCGGAATGGCAGGTGTAAAAACCACCAAAGTTTCTTCTTTATTGGAAAAAGGCGCGGGAATCGATGGTCCAAAATCCTCAAAATGAATAGAAATCCCTTCTTTTTGTAATTCATCAGTTAAAGGCGAAGGAGTTTTATCATAACCAGCCACATGAAAACCTTTGAAATAAAAATAGCGGGCAAGAGCCGACATTCCGATTCCGCCAATCCCTAGGAAATAAATGTTTTTATATGTGTTTAAATCTTTCATCTGAGTGTTTAGTTTTTAGGCTATAGGAATTAGTTTCCTTTACCTAACGCTATTTACAAAATAATCTTTTCAATTTCATTAACAATATCTTCTGTTGCCTTAGGTTTTCCAAGTGGCTTTAAATTTTCAATCAAGCTTGTCTTTTGTTCCAAATCTTTTAGAATCTCAAGAGCCTTTGGAATCAAATTCCCTCTTGCTTCGTCATCCTTTACCAAAACAGCAGCATTTTTGTTTACTAAAGCCATCGCATTTTTCGTTTGGTGATCCTCAGCAACATTCGGTGAAGGAACAAGAATTGTCGGTTTATCAATCAAGGCTAATTCCGAAACAGAAATTGCGCCAGCGCGAGAAATAATCAAATCCGCAGCCGCATAAGCCAAATCCATTCTAAAAATAAATTCATTTAAAGAAATGTTTTCATTTGACTTAATCTCTTGATTTTCATTTAATTCTGAATAGTAATATTTTCCAGATTGCCACAAAATCTGAATTCCTTCTTCCTTGATTAAATCCAATTTAGAAATTACACTTTGATTTAATGTTCTTGCACCCAAACTTCCTCCAATAATTAATATTGTTTGCTTATGTTCACTTAAATTAAAATGTAAAAGTCCCTCAGCTTTCTTGTTTTCAATGGATACCATTTCCTGTCTGACAGGATTTCCAGTTAACACAATTTTATTTGCTGGGAAAAACTTTTCTAGTCCTTCATAAGCTGTGCAAATTCGATTAACCTTGGAAGAGAGGATCTTATTCGTTTTTCCTGGAAATGAATTTTGCTCCTGAATTAAGGTAGGAATTTTTTGAGAGATTGCAGCTCGAAGTGTTGGTCCAGAAGCATAACCTCCAACACCAATAACGACTTCTGGTTTAAAATCCTTAATAATTTTGGATGCAAGCGATAAACTTTTTAAGATTTTAAAAGGCAACAAAAAATTAGCAAAAGTGAATTTTCGCTGAAAACCAACAATCGGCAAACCGATAATTTTGTAACCCGCTTGCGGTACTTTTTCCATTTCCATTTTTCCCAAGGCACCTACAAATAGGATTTCTGCTTCGGGATTTCTGCGCTTAATTTCATTGGCAATTGCAATGGCAGGAAAAATATGTCCGCCAGTTCCTCCACCTGATATGATAACTCGATTAATCTTCATTTATTAAAATATTTTCTGATTTTAGATCATCATTTTCCTTTTCAACTTTCTCCTTTTTCTTGTTTTGACTATATGCAACGGATTGCACAATTCCAAGTGCCAAGCAAGTCATTATTAAACCTGATCCACCCATTGCTAACAGTGGCATATTTTGACCGGTTACAGGAAAAACTCCTGTACAAACAAGCATATTTACAAGGGCTTGTGAAAGAATCAACATCCCAATTCCAAGAAGCATGTAGGTTTCAAAAATTTTGTCAGACTTGAGGGCAATCCGAATGATTCTATGAAGTAAAATTAAATATGTTAAGACAAGTAGAATTGCAAAAACTAATCCAAATTCCTCCACAAAAGTTGCGTAATAAAAATCGGCATAGGCTTCAGGAATATATTCTTTTATTTGCCCATCACCAACGCCTTTTCCAAACAATCCACCGTTGTAAATCGCTGACTCTGCATTTAATGCTTGTAGATTAACAACAGCATCTTTGTTATCATCCATCTTGTTTAATAACCTATTTTGCCAAGTTTCAAAACGAGGTAGTAAATTTAAAGTTGGCACTGCTAGGTGAAGAGCAACCACTAATGAACCAGCAATTATTCCACCAAAGAAAATAGAAATCAATTTTGTCCAAGGTACACGCCCAACAAATAGCATGGCGAAACCAAGCATAAAAACAAGTAAAGCTGTAGATAAATTATCTTTAAAAATTAATCCAGCAATAATTAAAATTGGGAAAAAAACGGGCAAAAATCCTTCTTTCCAAGAATGTAGTAGGTCTTTTTTCTTCGCCAACAACTTGGAAACATAAACGACAAGTGCCAATTTTGCAAAGTCAGAAGACTGAAAGGTTAAGCCAACAAAAGGAATTCTAATCCATCTTCCTGCGTCATTTACACGTGTTCCAAAGAAAAAAGTAAAAATCAGCAAGAAAATTGCTAGCACAAAACCGAATCGTGCCAATTTTGAAAACCAAACAGGATCTTTTTTGTGAACCCAAAGCATGGTTGCAATAGCGATTCCAACATATAAAATGTGTTTGCCGAGGTAGCGAATAGGTGTTCCTCCTTCAATTTTTACCAGAATTGGAACAAAACTATAAACCGTTAATAATGAAAACGATAGCAACACCAAACTAATCACCCAAATGGCAATATCACCTTTAAAATATTTGTTTAGTATTATTCTCACTTTCTAATTCTTTGTACTTATTTTCCTTGATGAAGCGCTAAAAATGCTTCAAAGGTTTGTTTTGATGAACTCCAGTTTTCACCAGAGCTAGTAAATAATAAGATTCCTTGCGACTTTTTTAAGGAACGTAACAAATACAATGCGTCGTTTATATCAGCAGCACCCAATACTGTGTCAACAGAATCCATGATTTTATTTGGTAATTTAAATCCTGCTTTATCGTAGCTACAAATTAATTTGACGTTGTTAATCCAATAGGTCTCTTCTTTTAAAAGATTTAAAATATCGCTTTCATTAGCAAACCAACAAATTGGCGCAGGAAAACTAGAAAGTGTATTTTCTAATTCATACAAGCTAGGTTTATTCCAAGAAAAAACATCCATTCCCCACAATTTTCCATGCGAACGCAATGAACCAATTACTTGTTCATCTAGGCTTTGTTTTCTAGCATCCAATAATTGTTTTTGAATGTCTATTGCTTTATTAGTTGCTTTTTCCATTTGGTATACTTTTAATTGTAATGTAAAAAAGAGCTTGAAAACGGCTTACAAAGATCTCACCGCATTTTTGAATTGCACACCTCTATCTTCGTAGTTTTCGAATAAATCAAAACTTGCACAAGCTGGAGAAAGTAACACAGTTTCGTCTTTACTTGCCAATCTATAACCGTAAGCAACTGCTTCCATAGCTGAACCTGCTTCAACAATTGTTTCCACAACGTCGCCAAAGGCTTCAATAATTTTTTGATTATCCTTTCCAAGACAAATGATTGATTTCACTTTTGACTTCACCAATTCTTTCAATTCATCGTAATCATTTCCTTTATCGACACCACCAACTATCCAAACTGTAGGTTTATCCATACTTTCAAGTGCAAACCAAGTAGAATTTACATTTGTAGCTTTTGAATCATTTATAAATTCAATCCCATTAACTTTTGCGACGAATTCCAAACGATGTTCCACATTCACAAAATCAGAAAAACTTTCTCTAATTACATCTTTACGGATATCGATAATTCTTGAAGCTAAACCTGCTGCAAGCGAATTTTGGGTGTTGTGTTTCCCTTTTAGTGCTAAATCGTGAATTGACATGGTGAATTGATCTTTTGTATTTATTAGTATATTTTTATCATCAGCGTACGCCCAAAACGTACTGTTATCTTTAATTTTTGGGTTTTTTATTGAAAATGGAATTTGATTCGCCCAATTTAGGCGTTTTTCAATTTCCTTTACAATTAATTCGTCATCCGCATTGTAAATGAAATAATCACTTTCAGTTTGATTTTGAATTATTCTAAACTTTGAATCAACATAATTTTGCATTTCATAATTATATCGATCCAAATGGTCTGGAGTAATGTTCAACAAGATGGCAATGTCAGCTTTAAATTCATGCATGTCATCTAATTGAAAACTACTTAACTCAAGCACGTACCAATCGTAATTTTCTTGTGCCACTTGTTTTGCAAAACTTTGACCAACATTTCCAGCTAAACCTACATTAATTCCCCCTTTTTTCAAGGTGTGGTAGGTCAACATGGTCGTTGTTGTTTTTCCATTACTCCCTGTAATGCAAATAGTTTTAGCTTTGTTATATTGTGTTGCAAATTCTATTTCAGAGGCAATTTTTATTCCTTTGGCAACTGCTTGTCTAATGATTTCTGCCTTTGGAGAAATTCCAGGAGATTTTACAATGATGTCTGCGGCAAGGATTTTTTCAAAGTTGTGCTGCTCTTCCTCCCACTCTACCCCAAGTTCAATCAACTGTTTTTTGTATTCTTCCTTAATTTTTCCAAAATCTGAAACAAAAACATCCCAAGCATTTTGCATTGCCAAAAAGGCAGTACCAACACCGCTTTCTCCTGCTCCTAAAATTGCTATTTTCTTGTTCATTATTTTATTTTTTGTTGAGTTTAAAATATTAAACCCTTTTTATCTTTTTCCAACTATCTTAACTTAAGTGTTACAATGGTAATTACTGCAAGCAACACTGCCACAATCCAAAAACGAGAGACAATTTTCGCCTCATGTATTCCTTTTTTCTGGTAATGATGATGGAGAGGTGCCATCAAGAAAATCCTTCGACCTTCTCCGAATCGCTTCTTGGTGAATTTGAAATAGCCGACTTGTAGAATAACGGATAGATTTTCAATTAAAAATACACCGCATAAAACTGGAATTAACAATTCTTTTCGAACAGAAATTGCAAAAACAGCAATAATTCCGCCTAAGGCTAAACTTCCCGTATCTCCCATAAAAACTTGCGCTGGATAAGAATTGTACCACATAAATCCAATGCAAGCTCCAACGAAGGCTGCAATAAAAATTACTAGTTCTTCCGCCATTGGAATGTACATCACATCTAAATAATCGGCAAAACGAATATTAGATGAAACATAGGCGAATATGGCAAGTGCAATCCCTATAATAGCGGACGTTCCTGTTGCCAAACCATCTAGACCGTCTGTCATATTTGCTCCGTTAGAAACAGCGATTACAATAAAAATAACTAATGGAATAAATAACAACCATCCATAACTTTTATCGATATCTCCGATCATCCAATTGTAATTAAACTCATTTCCTTTGATGAAAGGAATAGTTGTGGTCATGTCACGCGTTTCAATCCACATATATGAAGAATCTTTCACTGAAGTAACGTGCTTATGACTAACAATTACCTCATCTGCTTGCAGTTTATGATTCAAAGGAACTCTTTTGTGCACTCGCACATCAGAATGAAAATACAAAATACAACCTACAATAATACCAACTCCAATTTGTCCAATCACTTTAAAACGTCCAGCCAAACCATCCTTGTTCTTTTTGAAAACTTTGATGTAATCATCTAAAAAACCAATTGCACCAAGCCAAACTGTTGACAACAACATAGTTATCACATAAACATTGTGTAATTTTGCAAACAACAAAGTTGGAATGATAATCGCACTCAAAATGATAATTCCTCCCATAGTTGGCGTACCTGATTTTTCAATTTGTCCAGCCAAACCTAAATCTCTAACCGTTTCACCAATTTGTTGTCTTCTCAATAAATTGATCAAACGTTTTCCAAACAATATTGAAATAATTAGAGAAACAATCAGTGCCATTGCCGCTCTGAATGAAATAAATTGAAATAATCCCGCCCCAGGGAAATTCAAAGATTCTAAGTAATTAAATAAGTAATACAACATAATTTATTTTTTAAGCTAGAATTGAAAGTGAAGAATTTAGAATATTTTCAATTCTTAATTCTGTATTCTCAATTCATTTTTCTAGTTTTTCAAATAATTCCTTTACAATTTTTAAGTCATCAAAGTCATGTTTAATGCCCTTGATTTCTTGATAAGTTTCATGTCCTTTTCCAGCAATCAAGAGAATATCATTTTTTTCCGCCAATGAAACCGCAGTCTTTATAGCTTGCTCTCTATCCGTAATGGACAATGTTTTTTTAAAATGTTGACCTTCTACCCCAGCCATCATTTCTTCAATAATTATATTTGGATCTTCCGAGCGTGGATTATCGGAAGTAATGATTACTTTATCACTCAATTCACAGGCAATTGCAGCCATTTTTGGTCTCTTCGCTTTGTCTCTGTCTCCACCACAGCCAACAATTGTGATAACGCTTTCATTCTTTGTTCGAATGTTGGTAATGGTTTTTAACACATTTTCCAAAGCATCAGGCGTGTGCGCATAATCAACAATAGCGATAATTTCACCCTTGGATTTTATGTATTGAAACCTTCCAACAACAGATTCTAATTTTGATAAAATAGTAAGTACTTCAATTGAATCTTGCTCTAACAATTGACTTACTCCATAAACAGCAAGTAAATTATAAGCATTAAAATCTCCTATCAAACGTGTCCAAACCTCTGTTCCGTTGATATTTAAAACCAAACCAGAAAATTGATTTTCTATTACTTTAGCCTTGAAATCAGCTGGTGTTTTTAAGGCATAGGTGAATTTTTGTGCCTTCGTATTTTGAAGCATTACCAAACCGTTTTTATCATCCGAATTTGTCAAAGCAAAAGCATCTTTATCTAAAGTATCAAAAAATGTCTTTTTAGCTTTGATGTATTCTTTAAATGTTCCGTGATAGTCCAAATGATCGTGCGTAATGTTTGAGAAAACTGCACCTTTAAATTTTAACCCAGCGATTCTACCTTGCACGATTGCGTGAGAACTAACCTCCATAAAACAATACTCACAACCTCGTTCAACCATTTCAGCAAGTAACTTATTCAATGCAATTGGATTTGGTGTTGTGTGCGTAGAAGGAATTTCTTGTTCATTAATTTTATTCACCACAGTGGAAAGCAAACCAACTTTGAAACCTAATTCCTGAAATAACTTGTGTAATAAAGTAACCGTTGTTGTTTTACCGTTGGTTCCTGTTATTCCAACCAATTCCAATTGTTCTGAAGGATTAGCGTAAAAATTGGAGGCACATACACCAAGCGTATTAGCAGAATTTTCAACAATAATTTGCGTTACAGCATCATTTTCAAACGCCTTTTCACAAATGATAATTTTACATCCTTGCTCAATAACTTTTGGTATAAAATCGTGTCCATCAGAGGTAGTTCCCTTGATAGCAAAAAACACAGTGTTTTCATTTGCCTCGCGAGAATCAAATACCAAGCTTTCAAAAGTTGAGTCCAAAGAACCACTTTCAATTGTGTATGTTACATTTACTAAGATGTCAACTAAATTCATTTTTAATTTAATGTTAGTTCAATTAATCCTCCTCTAAAAATGGGCGTACCCGCAGGAACAGTTTGATTTGTTACCTTACCATAACCGTTGATTCGTGCATTCATTCCTGTATTTTCAATTAAAAAAACAGCATCTTTTGCCGACATTCCAATCACATTAGGAACGGTTTTTCTTCCCACATATCGTTGATTTAACTCAATGTTGTTTTGTCTAGCAGTTGTTGATACCCATTCCACATTGGAGGATGATTGCATTGAATTTTGAGAATATTTAATACCTAAAGTGTTTAAAATTTTCAGAATGTCATATTTATTACCATCTTTAGAATAAGGAGCTTCTTGAGTCAAAGCATTCGATTCATTAATTGCTTTATGATACTTTAAACTTGTTGCATAAACTTTATTGGCTATGGCAGAAAACACAGTTCCAGAAACAGTTGCTCCGTAGATATTTTCACCAGAGGCAGAAATAGAAACGATACAGGAATACATTGGCTCTTGCACTGGGAAATATCCAACAAAAGATGCCAAATATTTTTTCTCCCCTTTTGGTCCGTATTGATTGTTATCATTCAAAATTTCAGCAGTTCCAGTTTTTCCTGCGATGTCAAAATAAGAGGAAGTCAATTTTTTACCTGTTCCTGTTTTCATTACACCCTCCAAGCAAGATTGTAAAATCTTAATTGTTTTATCTGAACAAATTTTCTCCTTCAAAACCACTGGTTTGTAATACTTTACTACTTCGGAACCCCTTACAATTTCCTTTACAAAAAGAGGTTTTACCATTTTCCCATTATTTGCAACTGCATTGTAAAAAGCTAAAGTTTGCATAGGAGTCTGTTGAACTTCATAACCAACTGACATCCATGGCAAGGAGATTCCTGACCAATTTGGAGAACCTGGCGCATATAAAGTTGGAGTTGGCTCACCTAGCAAATCTAAACCTAAAGGTTCACCTAAGCCAAAAGATTTCAGTCTGTCAACAAAGGTGGTTGGCTCATTTCTATAAGCATTAAATATGATTCTTGAAATCACGTTGGAAGATAATTCGAAGGCTTTTTTGATTGTCACACGTCCATAATAATTATTGTGTGCCTCATTTAATGTGTTTTTTCCGTAATAAGTGTACTTTGTTGCTGTTTCAACCGTATCATTCATATTGATTTTATTGTCTTCCAAAGCAGCCATCAAACTAGCTAACTTGAAGGTTGAACCTGGCACTTCTTTTGTTCCAATCGCCTGATTGTAAAGCTCATAATATTCTCCATCGCTAGCCAATGTTAAATTGACAATTGCCTTCACGTAACCTGTTTTTACATCCATCACGATTACAGATCCACTTTTTGCATTCTGAAGTTTTAATTGTTTCATTAACTCTGTGTGAGCTACCTCTTGAATCCCTTTATCGATGGTTGTAACTACATCAGCACCTTCCACAGCATCGCGAACAATTTGTCCTGTTTTTTTCCAACCTGTGGAAATTTTTTGTTCAATTTCTAAACCTGGTTCACCTACCAAAAATTCGTGAAAAGCGCCTTCAATTCCAACTCTTAATTCCCCATTTTGATTTTTTTGATAGTAGCCTAAAGTTCTTTTTAATAATTCACCATGAGGACGTTTACGGATAATGGTTTCTTCTGTATCAATCAAACCACCTTTATTTCTACCCAAATTGAAAATCGGAAAAGTCCTTATTAAATTTCGTTGGTAGTTCGTGGCTTTACTTTTTATCAATAAATAACGGTTTCCGTTTTGTCGACCACGACGAATGTATGATTCATATTCTTTGGCGGACATTCCAGGAAATAAAGCACTTAATTTCTGACTCAATTCCATGATGTTTTTGTCGAAATCTTCTTGTTTACAAACTGTCGGATCCATGTGAATGTCAAAAAAAGAAACGGATGTAATCAAAGGAGTGCGATTGATATCAAGTACTTGACCTCTTCTTGGAATCCGTTTTACTTGTCTTGTTGGTATCTTTTCATCGCTATTCCCACCAACAATTTCTGACTTAGCTCCCTCCGATTGAATTGTAATAGTTTTGCCAATAACAAGACACATCATGCCAATAAACGCAATGTAAATCGCGTAAACCCTCCATAATATCTCTTTTTTTTCTTTCATTTATTTTTGTCATTGGGGACAAGGCACTCGAGTTTAAACTAAATCCAATTGCCTTTTACCTATTTCCTATTTTACTCTTCAGTCTTTTTAATTCTAATCACCTTTGCAGGCTTTGTTGTTTCTTTTAATCCTCTTGGTTCTAGTTTTCTTAATAGTTCAAACCTTTTTGTTTTCCCCTCCAAACTTGCTTTTGACTCCACGTATTCAGCAGTTGTAGCATCTAATTTTTTGAGGGAAGTATCAATATCTTTAATTAGTTGCTTTCCATAATATCCTTTAGCAACGAGTAATATCAGGAGTAAAACGCAGAAAAACACATAGCCCAAATTATTGATTACCAAGTCCTTTGTAAGAATCTCACCATTGATAATTTGTAAAAGCACAGATGGTTTCCCTTTCGGTTTTACCTCCTTTGGCGGGCGCTGCTTTTTTTCTTCCTTTTCCTTTTGAGCAGCCAATGTTTCTTTGTCGATGTACTCATTTTCCATTGTTTCTAGCTGCTATTCTAAGTTTTGCACTTCGTGCACGTGAGTTTAACTCGATTTCTTGCTCACTTGGTGAAATTGGTTTTCTTGTAACCTCAGTTAGTGGTTTCAAAATATTTCCAAAAAAATCTTTTTCGATGCTTCCATCTAAATTTCCACGTTTCATGAAATTTTTCACTAATCGATCTTCCAAGGAATGATATGACATTACAACCAATCTTCCGTCAGGATTCAACACATCAACCGTTTGAAGTAAAAATTTTTCTAGTACATCAATTTCTTGATTCACCTCCATTCGGATGGCTTGAAAAATTTGAGCGTAAAATTTATGTTCTTTAAATTTTGGAGCAATTGTTGCCAAAATCTCGATTAATTCTCCTGTAGTTTTGATTTTCTTTTTTTGGCGAGCACGACAAATAGTTCCCGCAATTTTACCAGGATAATCCAATTCACCGTATTTTCTAAGAATTTTAATGAGTTCGTTTTCCTCGTAAGTATTGACAATTACCTTTGCTGATAATTCACCCTGCTGATTCATGCGCATATCCAAATCATCGTCCGTTCGAATCGAAAATCCACGATTTCCCTCATCAAATTGATGCGATGAGACACCTAAATCAGCTAAAATCCCATCAACGCCTTGAATTCCCATGGCACGTAGGTGATTTTTTAGAAAAGAAAAATTAGATGCAATGAAGTGAAAATTTGGTGCCTCCCAAGCATTTTTTTGAGCATCAGGATCTTGATCAAATACTATCAATTTTCCCTTTGGACTCAATTTTTCAAAAATTGCTTTTGAATGACCACCACCACCAAAGGTTACGTCCACGTAAATGCCATCGGGATTAATTGCTAATCCTTCCAAACACTCGTTCAGCATTACTGGTATGTGATATGTATTATTGTTCGTCGTCATTTCCCAAATTACCCATTACTTCGTTCGCCAAATCAGCGAAATCCGTCATGTTCTCTTCAATTGTGTTGAAGTATTTGGTTTTGTCCCAGATTTCTATGCGGTCGTTGTATGCATTCAAAACAACATCCTTACCCAATCCAACACGCTCTGCTAAAGTAGTTGGAATCAATACTCTACCTGCTGTATCTAATGCAATTGCTTTTGCACCGTGATGGAACAAACGGTAGAACATCCTGTTTTTTGGGTTAAACAAATTCATTTTGGATAATTTGTTACTTACTTTCTCCCATTCATTCATAGGGTAAAGGGTCAAACAATCTTCAAATCCTTTGTTTAGCATAAAATTTTCTTGGGCAGCAGGAGAAATCTGTTTCCTCAAACCTGATGGAAACATGAAGCGACCTTTTTCGTCCAATCTTACTTCAAATTCACCTACTAAACCTGCCATAACGGAAAATAATGGGTAAAATTAAGGGAAATTCTCCACTTTTTACCACCAATTTACACTTTGTTAATAACTTGAAACGAGAAAGAAGAACAAAAGGTTACAATAATTTAAAAAAAGTACTGATTTACAAAGGAAAATAGTAAAAAAGTAAAAGTGGTAAAAAGTGGTAGTGATTTAATTTTGTGTTGAAAACTTTGTTAAGGTGTTAATAACTCCGTAATTAGAAATTTGCTGTCGAGAACTGAAAGCAATTGTATTTTTTTATGAATTTCGAATCGATTCTGACAAATTTCTTACCTTTAACCCAAATTTTTGAAAATGATTCAAGTTAAAAACTACGTTCAAGGTCAATGGGTGGCTGGTGAAGGCATCGAGACAAATTTATACAATGCTCTTAATGGCGATTTGATAGGAAATACTTCGAGTAAAGGTTTAGATTACCAAGGAATTCTAGAATACGGAAGATCAAAAGGTGGTGCACAATTGCGAAAAATGACTTTCCAAGAAAGAGGTCGCATGTTGAAAGCCTTGGCCATGTTTTTAATGGAGAAAAAGGAGACTTATTATAAATTAAGTGCACTAACTGGTGCGACTCGAGTAGATTCTTGGATTGATATCGAAGGTGGAATCGGAAATGTGTTTGCCAATGCAAGTTTAAGAAGACAATTTCCTGATTTGCCTTACTATGTTGATGGAACTGCGGCACCTCTTTCAAAGAACGGTTCATTTATTGGTCACCACATCATGACTCCCAAACAAGGAGTTGCAATCCATATAAATGCCTTTAATTTCCCAATTTGGGGAATGTTGGAAAAAATAGCTGTGAATTTAATGGCTGGTGTTCCTGCAATTGTGAAACCATCTGAATTTACAAGTTTCTTAACCGAAGCTATGGTAAAAGATATCATCGATTCAAAAATTTTACCTGAAGGAAGTTTACAATTGGTTAGCGGTTTAGGACGTGGAATTTTAGATTTCGTGGACATGGAGGATACAGTAACTTTCACTGGAAGCGCACATACTGGAAAGGTCTTAAAAGCTTTACCGCAAATCGCAGATAGAAGTGTTGCTTTCAACTTAGAAGCGGATTCTTTGAATGCAACTATTTTAGGAAAACACGCTACGCCAGACACTGCAGAATTTGATTTATTTATCAAAGAAACAGTGAAAGAAATTACGATTAAAGCTGGTCAAAAATGTACCGCAGTGCGAAGAATCATCGTTCCTGAAAATTTAATTGAAGAAGTTCAAAAAGGTATTACTGCACGTTTGGCTTCTACCAAAATTGGAGATCCATCCATTGAAGGAGTAAGAATGGGTGCATTGGCAACACGCACACAAGTTGACCGAGTTCGAGAAAACGTAAACAAATTGGCTTTAACGCAAGAAATCGTTTTCGGAGATATCAATCATGTTGATATTTATGGTGGTGATTCTGAAAAAGGTGCTTGGTTCTCCCCTATTTTGTTCTTGAATTCAGATCCTTTCAATAAAACAGATTGCCACAACATCGAAGCTTTTGGACCAGTTTCAACCATCATGCCTTATAAAGATATGGATGACGCCATACAGTTGTCTCGCATGGGAAAAGGTTCTTTGGTTTCATCGATTGTAACTCCAAACGACAAAGAAGCAACAGAATACGTGGTTGGAGCAGCAAGCATGCACGGTCGAATTTTAGTATTAAATAAAGATTGTGCCAAGGAAAGCACTGGTCATGGTTCGCCAATGCCATTATTAACCCACGGTGGACCAGGAAGAGCTGGTGGTGGAGAAGAAATGGGCGGAAAACGAGGAATTTTACATTACCTACAACGTACTGCTATTCAAGGACATCCAACAACTATTACACAAATTACACAACAATTTCAGGTTGGTGCAAAGGGAATTTTATCTGATGTACATCCTTTCAAAAAGCATTATGAAGAATTAGTTGTTGGTGATCAATTGATCACAGATAGTCGACTAATTACTTCAGAAGATATAGACAAATTTGCAGCTTTAAGTGGAGATAATTTCTACGCACACAAACGTGAAACGAATTTCGAAGGAACCATGTTTGAGGAGCAAGTTGCTCATGGTTATTTAATTATGAGTATCTCCGCAGGATTATTTGTAGATAGTTATGAAATTAATCCAGTTTTACTGAATTATGGAATTGATGAACTACGTTTTACGAAACCAGTTTACCCTGGAGCAAAAATCCATATTCGATTCACCTGTAAGGAAAAAATGGATACTGATGTAACTGTGAAAGAAGATGATCCTCGTACAAAAATTCAACGTGGAATCGTTAAGTGGTTAGTTGAAATGTTAGACGATACAGATGAGCCTTTGGTTGGAATTGCAACAATCTTAACCATGGTGAAAAAAATTGATCAGAACTAATAATGAAAAGTAAACTTTATACTTTTTAATCAACAAAAAATACATTTTACTCAATTTTTGTAATTTTTGGATTAAAATTTGTATATTTATCAGTTCAAGTAAAGAAAAATTGTGAAAAAAATAAGTGTCACCATACTTTTCATGCTCTTGCTTTTCAAAGCATTTGCCTCACACATTGTGGGTGGTGATATCTATTACGACTACTTAGGTAACAACAATTATAGAGTGACAATTATTCTTTTTCGAGACTGTGTTTCTGACGGGGCCGACTACGATAACCCAATGTCTTTAGGCATTTTCGATATGCAAAATAATTTGGTACAAGATGTAAGAATCAATTATACAAACAGAGTAACTTTACCTGTTGTTTTAAATAATCCTTGTGTCACCGCGCCAGCGAATATTTGTACTGAAAGGGCTGAATATGTTACAATTGTTAACTTACCGCCAACACCAGGAGGTTACAATTTGGTTTATCAGCGTTGCTGTCGTGGACCAAACGTCTCAAATCTAATAGCACCTGAAGATACGGGTTTGACTCTCATGTCTCACGTAACGGGAACAACTTCAAATGCAATAATTAACAGTGCGCCACGTTACAATAATTACCCACCCTTAGTTATTTGCAATAATGATGAATTAGTTTTTGATCATAGTGCTACCGACCCGGATAGCGATTCTTTGGTTTATGAATTAATCACTCCTTATGCTGGAGCAACGGATGTGGACCCAATGCCACAACCACCTCCATCTCCTCCTTATTTTCCAATTGTATTTAGTGCTGGATATGCACCAATTAATCCACTTGGTCCTGGTGCAACAATTTCAATAAACCCAAACACAGGTTTACTGCTTGCCGACCCAGAATTATCAGGACTTTTCGTGGTTGGAATTCGAGTAAAAGAATACCGAAATGGTCAATTAATTGGTGTCTCGGATAGGGATTTTTTATTCAAAGTAGTAAATTGTGTCATTCAATTAGCTGCAGAAGTTGTCCCACAAACTGAATCTTCCACATTTATCTCCTATTGTCAGGGGTTTAATGCACAATTTGAAAACAACAGCTATGGTGGAACAAATTACTCTTGGGATTTTGGAGTAGAAGGAATCGATACGGATGTTAGCACCGCTTTCGAGCCAAATTATACCTTCCCACAAGCTGGAGAATATGAAGTAACCTTGGTAGTGAACCCGGGTTGGCCATGCACCGATACCTCGAAACAAATTTTTATTATTCGAGAGGATTTGGATATCACTTTTACAGTTGAAGACTCAATTTGTATCACAGGTAATTCTTTTGATTTTGACGGTATTTATGAAGGTCCTATTAATCCTGTTTTTACGTGGAATTTTGGGCCACACGCTTCGATTCCAAATTCCAATCAATTGGATGTAAACAACGTAATTTTCGATACTTCGGGAGTAATAAATGTTACGCTTAATGTCACCGCAGGTACCTGCGAAGGAAGTTTTACCGACTTTATTTTTATTTACGATGAACCCATCATAAATTTTGGAATTGATCCTGAATTAAAGTGTGCTCCTTATACAGCTCAGTTCATTGATTCAAGTATTTCTTATGCTCCCTTGATTTACAATTGGGATTTTGGAGATGGAACTACTTCTAATTTGCGAAACCCAGTACATATTTATGAAAATCCGGGTGTGTACGATGTTAGTTTAGGAATTCAATCAACAGAAGGATGTATAGCTGAGTTGACAATGAACAAAGATGATTTAATTCAAGTTTTTCCAGGTCCAACGTCAAAATTCACCGCTGACCCAATGGTTACGGATGTTTTTAATCCTAACTTTCAATTGTATGACCAATCCTTTGACAGTGATTTTATTCAATATTATTACCACGACTCCATTTTCATTTACGAGCGAAATCCAAGTTTAACATTTTTAGAAAGTGGTGGTCATACCATTTACCAAGTGGTTCAAAACGAATTTGGTTGTTTGGACACTTCTTTTGTTACGGTAAAAATTATCCCAAAAACAACAATCTACATTCCAAATACATTTACACCAGATGGTAATAAATTTAATAATACATTCAGACCTGTAATTTACGATGCACTGGAATATGAATTGAGAATCTACAATCGCTGGGGAGAAGAAATTTTTTATTCTATAGACCAAAAAGAAGCTTGGGATGGAACCTATGAAAATAAAATGTGCCCAGATGGATTGTACACCTATAAAGTCAAATATAAAGATTACGAAACTAATAAATTGCAGACTATTCTTGGTCATGTAAATTTATTAAGGTAGTTTTTTCAATTACCTTCTTACTAAATCAATATTGTAAAAATTTATGGCAAATTAATTGGTATAAAGTAGATTAGTATTCAGATTTATTTTATATTTGTTGTTCATAAATTTTATTTCATGAATCAAAACAATTCAAAGAAAAATAATAGTTTACCTGATTTTCGATTTACTCCTACCATTGATAAAGTTGGGGTAGAAGAGCGAGTTGCTCGAATTCAAACGCGTAGCATCAAGGATGAAGCTAAACTGCAAGGCATGAAAATGGTCTTGAATATGATTGACCTTACAACGCTTGAAGGAAAAGATACTCCAGGAAAAGTAAAACAAATGTGTTATAAAGCACAACATTTACACGATGTTTATCCTGATTGTCCAACTGTGGCAGCAGTTTGTGTTTATCCTTCAATGGTGAAAATCGCCAAAACAGCATTAGGTTCAAGTAACATAAAAGTTGCCTCGGTTTCAACTGCCTTCCCAAGTGGTCAAGCTCCAAGAAGCATCAAAATTGAGGACACAAAATTTGCTGTTGACAATGGTGCAGATGAAATTGACATGGTGATTTCAAGAGGTGAATTCTTGAGAGGAAATTACAATTTTGTTTTTGACGAGATTGCAGCAATTAAAGAGGCTTGTGGAAAAGCTCGACTAAAAGTTATTTTGGAAACGGGTGAATTAGCAACCTTAGACAATGTGCGTAAAGCAAGTGACATCGCCATGTATGCTGGTGCTGATTTTATAAAAACCTCAACCGGGAAAATTCAACCTGCCGCAACCATGCAAGTTACTTATGTCATGTTGATGGCAATCAAAGATTTTTACCGTAAAACTGGAATCAAAATCGGAATGAAACCTGCTGGTGGAATCTCTACTTCTAAATTGGCTTTACATAATTTATTAATGGTAAAAGAAACAGTTGGTGAAGAATGGCTAACAAACGAATGGTTCCGTTTTGGAGCCAGTAGTTTAGCAAATGACGTGCTAATGCAACTAATGAAAGCAAAAACTGGTGCATATCAAAGTGCTGATTATTTTTCGATAGATTAGTATATTGGATTTTTAGATGGATAGATTATTGGATTTTTAGATTTGTTATAATTTGAAATTCTAATTAAGGAATGAAAAATGATAAATAGATTAGTAGAATTAAATTTATATAGTAAGATTATGAAAAATGTGATATATAGAATTCCAATTATGAATAGGTCATATACTTAAAAAACCCAACAATAGAGTAATCAAGCAAAAATGCACAACTTTAAAAATTTTGAATTTTGGAAAAAAAGTAGGGGGTTAAATAAAGATATTTATTTAATTACGGCTAAATTTCCTGATGAAGAAAAGTATGGTTTGATAAGTCAAATTCGGCGAGTTTCTGTTTCAATTTCTTCGAATATTGCTGAAGGAAGTTCAAGAAGATCAGATAAAGACTTTTACAGATTTTTAGAAATAGCACTTGGATCTGCTTATGAAGTTGATTCACAATTGATGCTAGCACTAGATTTAAATTTTATAAACGAAGATGAACAAAATGAATTAGCAAACAAAGTAGATTCTACAATTAAAATGATGTCAAAATTTATGTCTACACTAAAATAATAGATTATTAGAAAATTGGAGTATTAGATTTTTCGACACATTCTTTTTGAAAAGTATAATTTTAGAGTTTTAAAAAAAATCATATCCAATAATCTAACAATCGAATAATCTTATATAAACAATGAAGAAGGATAAAATTACTAAAAAAGAAAATAACCCGCAAGTGGAACCCAAAACAGTGAAATGGGATTTATCGCCTGCACCTGAAAGTAAGGGACACATAAATTTAAAGTCAAAATACGACTTATTTATCAATGGGAAATGGGTAAAACCAAGTTCTGGTAAGTATTTTGACACCACAAATCCTGCGACGGAAGAAAAATTAGCTGAAATTGCTCAAGCAAACGAAGCGGATGTTGACAAAGCAGTAAAAGCAGCTAGGGAAGCTTACACCAATGTTTGGTCAAAAATGTCGGGTGCCGAAAGAGGAAAATACATTTACCGCATTGCGCGATTAATTCAAGAAAGAGCAAGAGAATTTGCTGTAATTGAAACCCTTGATGGTGGAAAATCAATTCGTGAATCACGCGATGTGGACGTTCCTTTGGCAGCAAATCATTTTTTCTACTATGCCGGTTGGGCTGATAAATTAGAATATGCTTTTCCAAATCGTAAAGTTGAATCATTGGGTGTAGCAGGACAAATAATTCCTTGGAATTTCCCATTATTGATGGCAGCATGGAAAATTGCTCCTGCCTTAGCATGTGGAAATACAGTTGTATTAAAACCAGCAGAAACAACTTCACTAACCTGTTTGAAATTAGCTGAGATTATTGAAGAAAGTGGTTTGCCTGCAGGAGTTGTAAACATAGTTACTGGTTTCGGAGACACTGGAGCAGCAATTGTGAATCACCCTGATATCAACAAAGTAGCATTTACAGGCTCAACCAATGTTGGAAAAATCATTCAAAGAGCTGTTTCTGCAACAAATAAAAAATTAACCTTAGAATTAGGTGGAAAATCGGCGAATATAATTTTCGAAGACGCTGCAATTGATCAAGCTGTTGAAGGAATTGTGAATGGAATTTTCTTCAATCAAGGTCATGTTTGTTGTGCTGGTTCACGTTTATTTGTGCAAGAAGGTGTTGCGGATGAAGTGATTCAAAAATTGAAAGATAGAATGGATCACTTATACGTGGGTGACCCGATGGATAAAAATACCGACATTGGAGCAATCAACTCTAAGGAGCAGTTTGAAACTATTAAAAAATACATCAAAATTGGTAAAAATGAAGGAAATGAAATTTATGAAAGTAAATGTGCTGTGCCTTCGAAAGGATATTTCTGTCGCCCAACTTTAATTTTAGATGTTGCTCAATCAAGTACTTTAGTTCAAGAAGAGATTTTTGGACCAGTTTTAACAATTCAAACATTCAGAACGGTTGATGAAGTAATACAAAAAGCGAACAACACACCTTATGGTTTAGCTGCGGGTGTTTGGACTGATAAAGGCTCAAAAATATTCAATTTAACAACAAAATTACGTGCTGGTGTAGTTTGGGCAAATACCTACAACAAATTCGACCCAACTTCTCCATTTGGAGGCTATAAAGAAAGTGGATTTGGTCGTGAAGGTGGTGTTCATGGATTGGAAGCGTATTTAAAATAATTACAGATTGCAGATTACAGATTGAAAATTACAATCTGTAATCTGTAATCTTTTAATCTGTAATCAATTATAAAATGGAAAGATTAGAAATTTTGAAAACATATAAAATATACATCGGAGGACAATTTCCGAGAACCGAATCTGGTAGGTATTACGACCCAAAAAACTCAAAGGGTGAGCCTTTAGCAAATATCTGTTTGTCATCACGAAAAGATTTGAGAAACGCAGTTGTCGCTGCACGAAAAGCATTTGGTGGCTGGGCAGAAAGAGCTGCTTTTAATCGTGGGCAGATACTATATCGAATTGCAGAAATGTTGGAAGGTAGAAGAGCGCAATTTGTGGAAGAGTTAACTAAACAAGGATCAACAAAGGCTGCTGCTGAAAAAGAAGTAAACGATGCTATTGATTTAATCGTCTATTACTGCGGATGGGCAGATAAATACCAGCAGGTTTTTAGTTCAGTGAATCCAGTTGCAAGTTCACATTTTAACTTTTCTGCACAAGAATCTATGGGAGTTGTAGGGATAATTGCACCTCAAAATTCGTCATTAATTGGATTAGTTTCAACGGTAATTCCTGTCATTACGGGCGGAAATACGGTTGTTGTTTTAGCTTCTGAGAAATTACCTTTATGTGCTGTAACCTTTGCTGAAGTTCTTAATTCATCGGATGTACCTGGAGGAATCGTGAATATTTTGACGGGAAAAGAAAGTGAATTGTTAGAACATTTTGGAACACACATGGATATCAACGCTATACTTTATGCTGGTGCGGACGATAAAAACTTCTTCAAATTAAAAGAATTAGGAACGGAAAGTGTAAAACGTGTAAAACGATTTGATGCAAATGCCAAAGAAAATCCTTATTTAATTGCTGATTTCCAAGAGGTAAAAACTACTTGGCATCCAATTGAAAACATCGGAGGAAGTACTTCTTCGTATTAAAAATAAAAAGTTAATCATAAAAAAACCGACTATCAATTTTAGTCGGTTTTTTTTATTTCAAAAATGCTTTAGGTATTTCACATACTGGAATTGGCTCCATTTTATGTTTGTTTGCTCTGTTTAGTTTTCTGTACAAAGCTAAAACGAATTGTTGCCGCTCATTTAATGAATTTTCGTCGCCCTTAAAGTCCATTGCCCATTCTAATTCAGGGTAAGTAGCTCCAATTTGATCTTCATCACTTCTTCCGTCTTCCCACAAGCCATCTGTTGGTTTCGCTTCCTGAATATCAGAAACAACATTCAAATAGCTCGCCAAGGCAAAAACTTGTGTCTTAGTTAAATCAGCAATTGGACTTAAATCCACTCCCCCATCACCATATTTCGTATAAAAACCGATACCAAAATCTTCAATTTTATTACCCGTTCCGGCAACCAATAGTGCGTTCGCTTGTCCTAAGGCATATAAAGTTGTCATGCGTAACCTTGCACGAGAATTTGCCATGGCTAAGTGATTTGACATTGTGTTTTCAGGAAAAATCTGCTCTAAACTTTCAAAAGTTTTTGTTAGATCGATTTCTAAACTACTCACATTCGAAAATCGTTTTTTCAGGTTTTCGATGTGTTTATTCCCTCGCTCATATTCAGCCTTTGTTTGACGAATTGGCATATTCAGTAACAAGACATTTTTTCCTGTCTGAGCACACAAAGTTGAGGTCACGGCAGAATCAATCCCTCCGGAAATCCCCACTATAAAACCAGAAAGCCCAGCTTTTCCGCAATATGCATCAAGCCAGGCTACTATGTGATTATTAATTTTTTCTATATTCAACTTAGAAGAATAATGTAAATTTGATTAAAAATTGACCTTGTTTTGCTGCAGGCATTGCATATTTTTTATCAGCAAATGAATTGTCGTTTCCTAAATCCAACAAAGTAAAACTTCTTTTTTTGTCTTCTCCTGTCAAACGTTCGTCCATGTGCATTTGTGTTAATCCAAAGAAATAACCCATTTCAGCAACTAACATAGTTGTACCTGAAAAATTCCACATGGCACCACCGCCAATTCCAGCGTTGATTTTGATTGCTCTAACATCATCTTCTAAGACCATGTTAGTATTCGAAGTCATTTCTTTTGCATAACCTCCAGTCAATGAATCACCTACAAAGTTGTATCCTTCGTCATTAATTCTTCCACCAACTTTCAAACTAATTCTTGTACCAAACTTACCAAAATCCCAATAACCAAAAGTATTTATTTTATTATCTAACCGTAGTTATTATTGGTATTAGTTTTCGTTACATATGGGCTTTTTGCGCGCCTTGCCTTTCTTCTCTTCCCGCTCATGCGCGGCGCAGGTGTAGCAAAATCCGTTTTTCGTGAGCTTCTTGGTGCATTTCGGGCAGCGCTGCGGCTCTGGCTTCTGCTCGG
>CAZHLZ010000007.1:0-30581 GCA_964532475.1 uncultured Chitinophaga sp. | reverse complement strand
TGACTTGGTAAAATTTGATTCATAAAAAGCAAAGAACAAATCATTAACAAGTCAACATATAAAACAATTGCTTTAGAAGTAAAATATTTTGGAAAAATTGTAATCAATTTATTTGCTTAAGTTCTTGTAAATTTTTTCAAGCCCAAGAAGGTGTTGTTCAATTGAAAAATTAGCCATCAAAAATTTCACCTTTTCAGTTTGAGAAATATGTTTGTTTTCCTCAAAATTACTATTAAATTTTGAAAATAAATCATTTTCATCATTAGTTGCAAAAATTGTCGCAAAAGTTCCATGATTCGATATTTCTCTCATTACTGGCCAATCATTTAGAAACACATTATTCATTGAATACAAGGCTTCGATCACAGCAATTCCAAAACTATCATGCCCAGATGAATAAATAAATACATCACTGCTTTTTAAAATTTGAGCAACATCAGACCTTGAACCTAAAAAGGATACTTCGTTTAGCAAATTATTTACTTGACAAAACGAATAGGAATCTTTATAGTGAGTGAATTTATCTTCATTTTTTTGTCCCACAAAAACTAATTTAAAATCCACATTCGATGCTTTGAGTAGTTTTGCAAATTTACAGATCAGTAGTTGATTTCTGCCACTTACGAAGTTTCCAACGGAACAAATTAAAATTGTTTCCTGATTAATTTTCAATTCAGATCTAAAGGTAATCTTTTCGCTCGGAGTGTCAAATTTGTTGAAATTAACGCCGTTATACAACATATTGATTTTCGTTTTTTTTATCTTGTACTTTAACTCAAAATATTTTTTTTGAAAGTCTGAAACAAAAATCAATTGATGAGCCATTTTTAAGGCAATTTTGAAAGAAAAGAGGTGTTTTTTTGACATTGAATGGTCAAAGTGATGAATGGAATAAATAATTTTTACCTTTAGAAAAATAAGAGCAAAACGTAATTTGAGGACATCTAAGGCTTGATTTGCGTGCACAACCTGGATTTCATTTTCTTTCACAAAACGTCTAAGTTTAATAATCGATTTTAGATCGTTTAAACTGATTTTGGTGTAGTTGGAAATTGCTTCAATAAAATCTTCTTGTAATTTTCCGCCCTTTCTAGAAACAAGAAAAAAGTTTATCTCCTTAATTTTAGTTCGATTTTTTAGCACATCTAAAAATAAATTTTCAGTACCACCACTATTTAACGAGCCTAAAAAGATTAATACATTCATTTTTTAAGTTTTTTCTTTATTTGTGAACCAATTGATTTTAATTTTACGTAACTAGTTACATAAAATCTTGGAAAACGAAAATAGAAGCTTGCTTTTTTATCGTGTTTAGTTAAGTCAATATCCTCAATTATTGCTTTAATTTCTTCTAAATAATGTTTTTGAATGTAAAAATTAACAGAAGCCCTTAATTTTATTCCTTCTAAAAGGTATTTAAGGTCTTGATTTTCAATCAAATCAAATTGCTTTAAACTAAATAGAAAATGTTCCTCTTTTTTCCACTTCTTTTTTGCTCCAACAGCTCGATTTGTTGTATCAACATCTTGATTATAAAAAGCTAAGGGTTTATTCGAATAGTAAACTTGATATTTTAAGGCTACATTTAACCATAAAAATTGATCCTCACCAAATTTTAGCTGTTCATTAAACCCTCCAAATTCATTGAATATTGATTTTTTAATAATTGTATTAGAACAAGTAATAGGCATCCACCAGAAGGATGAATAAACTTTAAAATAGTTTATTACCCCCTGATAATTAGTATTTAAATTATTTTTGGATTGGGACAATTTAGTATTTTTGACTTTGAAATATGCTGAAGAATAAATTGCAGCGGTTGGATTTTTATGATGTAAATTTAACATTTCTTCCAAAAATTGAGGATCCCACCAATCATCTGCATCTAAAAAAGCAATTAATTCAAATTTTGCGTTTTTTGCACCATTATTTCTTGCATTGGAAACACCTGCATTATTTTGCCTAATGATCCGTATTCTTTTATCCGTTTTCTTTTGAACAATTAAAAGACCTGAATCTGTTGATCCGTCATCGACAATTATTAATTCAAAGTCAGTATAGCTCTGATTAAGAACTGATTCAATGGCCTTATGAATGTATTTTTCTTTGTTATAAAGTGGAATTATTACTGAAAACATTTTTTGCACATTTTTTAATCAACATTGTATTTTCTTTTCATTTTCAAAAATTTTTTTTCAAAAAATTCATAGGAGAATTTCGAAAATACAATAGTTAATATAGTTACAGAGAAGTAAATGAACATATTGTTTTCAAAGTAAGAATGCGCTTTATAATCATAGTTTTTTGAAACTAAATAGATGACTAAAGGGTGAATAACGTAAATCCCATAAGAAATTTCACCTAAATAATTTAGTGTTTTTGTTTCTAAACTAAATTTAAAATCATTATTTTCTACTTGTCCAATAATTATAAAAACTGATATAATAGAAGTAATTTCAGCATTAATAATTGCAGGAATTTTTAGGAAGTTAAAAGTTAAGGACAAAAATAATAACCAAAAAAAGATTTGAACAAATTTATTGGTCATGAAATTCAATATCTTATGGAAATTTTGGAAATATATTACTGCAGCAATAGATCCAAGCAACATGCAATGAAATCTAGTGACAACAATGATTTTATAGAAAAAATCTTCTTTCCCTAAAAAAAATCGAGTTAACAATTTTATTGAGAATAAGAATAATAATAAACATATAATAGAGATAAGTAATTTATTTTTAAAAATCTTTATAAACCACGGCCAGAAAGCATAAAATTGTTCTTCTACACTAATACTCCAAAAATGCATTAACAAATGTAATCCTTGCGCAAGTGCAAACGGAATATTTGCCGTAAAGAACAAATAATATAATATTGAATTTGAAAACACTTCAGATTTATCATGATATAAATAACAAATTAACAAGGTTAAAGCAATTATTAAATAGTACAATGGCCATATTCTTAATATTCTCCTAACATAGAATTTTTTGACATCAATATTGGACTTTTGGTGTTCATTAAGAAGTAAATAGGTAATTAAAAACCCACTTAAAACAAAAAATAAGGTAACTCCATCAAAACCTGTTTTTATTGGAATAATAGAATTTGAAAAATTAGAATATTCCTTTTGTGAAACATGAGAAATTAGGATTGAAATGGCTGCTATTGCTCTTAAGCCATTGAGTCCTTTTAAATAAATATGTTTGGTTTTCTCCACAATTATACTAAGAAATATTATTTCTTTTTTCAATTTTAAACAAGACTCTTTCCATAAACCAAACAAACTTATAAATAAATTTAGTCCTTTTGATTCTTTTCATCATCTCTATGTCTCTCCAATAATTATCAAAGTCATTCAATAAATTTTGTGGTAGTAATTCCTCAAAAACTTTTCTTCTTTCAGCCTTATCTAAATTGCTATTTGTTGAACTAATTCCTGACATGTCAAATAATACTGCATCTAAATTTATGGATTTTGTAGGTTCATTTCCAAGACCAATTGCTAGCAGAAAAAATTTCCAATCAGAAACTATTTTTAATGATTCATCATACAATCCATATTTTTCAAATAAGGATCTTTTAATGAAACTTGAAGAATGATTAATTGTTCCCTTATAAAAATGAAACAAAGAATTATTAAAATTCGAATCATCCTTTAAATGTTTATTATTTGGCATAACCTTAATCATATTTCCAATTAAAAAAGATTCATGATTAAGCGCTGAAAGCATATTTTCAATTACGTGATCATTACATAAATAATCTCCAGAATTCAAAAACTGGCAATATTCCCCCTTGGCTACCAAAATACCTTTATTCATTGCATTATAAATCCCCTTGTCTTTTTCTGACACCCAATAGCTGATTTTGTCTTGATTTTTTTTAATTATTTCAACACTTTCATCAGTTGAACACCCATCAATAATAATGTACTCAAAATCTTTTGAGGTTTGAGAAATAACACTTTGAATCGTTTTTTCTAAACCAATATGATTATTGAAATTAATCGTTATGATAGATAGTTTTGGCATATATTTTATAGTGAAATTGTACTTTTTAGAGACAAAGTTATTTTGTCATTTTGTATTATTAGAAAGTCATTCCATGTCAAATTTTGTTTTGAATAATTCGAATTAACTTCTTTTAAAAATTTATTCTCTTGAAATTTTCCAATTTCAAAAATACGGTAAGAATGTTTGATACAAAATTGATAAAATTCATCATATTTTTCATCCTTTTCATTTACTTCAATGATCATCGTGGGCTTAAATTTTCCGATAAGCATTGAAGCACCCTTTAAAACATTCAACTCATGGCCTTCAACATCAATTTTAAAAAAGACATCTTCAATCTTGTCAATTTCTGATTTTAATAGCTCATCCAAGGTAGAAATTTCTATTATTTCAGTTTTAGTATTTTCTCCAAGAAAGTTACTGTTTAATTCGAGGGAGCTATTGTAGCTACTTTCATCAATTGTAAATTCAGCTTGCGCTATTTTGTCTGAAGCACCGAAACAAAACAACTCAAAATTTTCAAAACCATTAAATTTACATCGATTGATGTTAAGGTCATTAACCTCTTTATTGGGCTCTATAAAAAGAACTTTTCTGCCAATACTTAATGAATAAATAGATCTTAAGCCCAAATTTGAACCAACATCAACAAAAGGGACAGACAAGGGACAGGTATCATTTAAAATGCGTTCGATTTCATTTAATGCCTCATTATGCCATTTGTAGGAAAGAGCGAATTCAAAAGTTTTTTGATTGTCTTTTATCAGTTGAGTCTTAATTTTTTTTCCGTTTGGCAAGTGAATATACCATAAACCATTTTTATTTGGTAAACTAACAAATTTTACAAATAAACGAACCAATGAATGGGAAGATTTCTCAAATAAATAATTATATAATCGTAAAAATAATTCAAAATGAATCAATAAATGAATGATCTTTCCAATGAATTTGCCAATAAATGTAAATATTTTTTTCATTTTAAATCGTTTTAATAAAATCTTTAGTTTTTTTGGTGTTATTTAAATCCTTGTCAAAAAATGAAACTGAATTTTGCTTAAAAATAAGCATTCTTTCCGAATTTTGTTCAGATAGTTGTTTAAAATCAAATTGATTCTCATTAAGGCAAAAACCAATTTTATTAGTGGAAAGAAGTTTCCTATAGTAGCTAGAATTACTTGTTATTACAGGGATTCCCTGACTCATAAAACAAGAAAATTTTCCAGAAGCAAGTCCTATTTCCACAATGTTTTTACCCGTATAGGGAGAACTTTCGTCCTTTTGATAAAGTACCAAACCAAAATCTGCCACTTGCAAAAAAGACAAGTATTCAGTAAAATCAGAGAAAACCGTCTTGTGAATCAAAACAGAATCGCTATTTTTTTCTAATTCAAGTAATTTACTATGAATCTTATTCTGCGGATTTAATTCACTTTTTGAATGTATCAATATCAATACATTTGCTGGAATTCCTTTTTCAATATTTTCAATCAATATTTCACCTCCGCTCCATTTCTCCAAACTTCCACTGTGTAATAAAATCATTTTGTTTTCTGAAATTCCTAATTTATTTCTCCAAAGGGACTTATTTTCTCCCTCTATTTTTCCTTGGGTAGGTGAAACAGGAATTAAAAAATGATTTATTTTTTCAATAATCTCTTTACTTCCATCTTTAGAGCCTCCATCAATAATCAAATATTCAAAATTATTACAATTTTGAGTAATAACGCTTTTAATAGTTTTTTCTAACCCCAAAGCATTGTTGAAGTTTATTGTAATAATGGACAATTTCACGGTATAAATAAATGGTAATTAATTTTGAACAAGAACTAATTAATGGTAAACTTTGACTTAATTTGATTCCCCTTTCTCACACATTAAAAAAATACTAGAACATAAATCAGGATATTGCTGACCTAATTCGTAACAACCTTCTAAATATTCTTTACTTATTATATCCGTTTGTAAAAGTTGATCCCATTGAAAATTAGCTAAGGCTTTAAAAAATATACCACTTCTATGTACTATCTTTAAACCTGCTTTTTTGGCATCCCTTTCCAAGGTGTCCAAGGAATAAGTAATATTATGTCCATGTTCTTTTTCAGCTAAAGTAACCGCGGAATTATGTGAAATCAATCCCATCTTAACAGCAATTTGTCTGGAGGGTGCGTTCGCATTAGGACAAACTAAGAAAAATCTTCCGTTATCACTCAACCACTCATCATTGATTCTTTTTAATACCAAGACAGGATCATCAAGATGTTCTAGTACATGAGTTAAGATAATATTATCATATTTTTGAGGTAAAGATACCGTTTCAAAAATTGAGTTTACATACTTAATTGGAGATTCAAGCTTTTTTTTTGCTAAAACAATTGCTTCATCTGATGCTTCAACACAAGTAATATCTTTAAAGTGGGGTAAAAGTCTACGAGTAAAATCACCTTTGAAACTTCCTAATTCTAATAAATTTCCTTTCACAAAAAAAGGTAGAAAAGATTTAAGCATATAATGATGCATAATATCAAAGTCAAACGAATATGCATATTTATGATCTATTGTATCTTTATGCTCCTTATTATAATCTCTTTTCATTGTTTTAAATTTAATTTCATTAATAATTTATTTTCTTTTTCAATTTCTTTTACAAATCCTATTTTTTTATATAGAGCTATTGCTTTTAAGTTTTTTAAATCAACTTCTAATTGAATAAATTCTACTTTTTCTTCTCTTAAAAAAAATAGAGATTTTGAAAATAGTTCTGAGGCGATACCCTTGCCATTAAAATAAGGTATGACGCTTACATTGCTTATATAGGATTTTTTTTCTTCTACACTATAGTAAATCGCAATTAATCCAATAAGTTTTTCTTGAAAAAATGCTTCAAATCTTAAGGCTTTACTGATTAATTTTTCAGCATACGATTCAATATCAACATAAGAATCTAATTTTGGGACAAAATTATTTGAACATTCGTATAAATGAAATTTTAGATGCTCTAAAGTGGATTGATTTACCGTAAAATTAATTTCCATCTACTAACTCTGCAATACCAAAACCAAATTTCCCAAAATCATTACCGTTATATGTCATGTAGTATTTTTCGTCTAATTTAAATACATGCGGATAATGTTGCATTGAACTGTCCCAACCAGTTTCCGAATAACCTATACCTGCTTCATGATCTTTTCTTTCCCAATTAAGTAAATCTTTTGAAGTTGCATAACCTATTTTATACCCTCTACCTTTAGATGTTCTAAAATCAAGGCCATGTCTATAAACAAAATACATATGATATAAATTGTCTTTGTAAAAAACATCTGGTCCTGCTTGACATTCATTTTCGTCAAGTATATCACAAATAATGTTTCTATTTTCTCTTTTCCAATCTATACCATTATGGGAAATAGCCATTCTATTTTTATATATTATTTCCATTTTCCCATCATTATCTATCCATTTAATCCCAGCTAGATAAAACATGTAGTATTTATCGTCAAATTTCCTGATTTTTGGTCCACTGATAACAAAAGGCTCCTCTAAGGCAGGTCCAATAACTGGTCCTCGGCCTAATCTTTCAAAAGTATCGCCATTATTTGTACTTATCGCAAGACCGATAGAAGTATTGAAGGGAACTGACTGACATCTTGTCCAACCAGCATAGTATAAATATATTTTATCTTCAATTATTATGTTACTTGATGGATAGACAGCAAACTCATCAAATGAGCCAATCTCACCTAATGAAAGTACTGGTTTATCAGATACTTTAACAATGTTAGTTAAATCATCGATGTCTAAATCTAAATAAGTTGTATAAGACTTCGCATATCCATCTTCATTTATTGGTCTGCAAGAAAAAAAAACCCTAACGACCTTATCTAGGATTAAAGTGTGTGTAGACTGCGAATGAGTCATCATCCATGGTCTATCTATTCCATCATCCCAGTTTGTAGGATCAAAAATATGTCCTAATTTTTTCCACTTCATATCAAACTATATTTATTTAGGAATTCCTTTATCGCATCCTTGGAATTAAACATGATCAAATCAATAATAGAAAGCCAAGGTACAAAATCATTACTAAACTGCTTGTAATTTATTGTTTCTGATTTAAGAAATATTAAATTAATTCCATTTTTTTCAAACTCTTTTTTTGAATATAATTCTATTCCTCCAATTGGGTTCACATAGTTATCAGTTTTCAATGAATTACAAATAGCAATCACTTTTTTTTCTGATTTTAAACTTTCATCATATTTTATATGTGAAGAAATTATCATTTTAGTATCAATATCTAATTCTTCAACAATTATTTTAATTGAATTAAAGATAAAATCAAATAAATTAGCATTAGGATAGCTAATAATTTTTTCAAAAACATTAATTCCGTATTTGAAATTTGGTGATTTTCTATAATTTTCAAATAAAATTCTGTAAAGTTTTTCTGCTTCTACTTTAAAATTATCAACTAAATATCTATCCTTGACAAATAACTTATCAGAATCCCTTTTTAATGGTAATGAAATGTATTTATCCGAATTATTAACTAATATTCGGTTCCTATTAATCCATCCTTTTTTTGTATATTCAATATTGTCATAAACAACAAATAAATCAACACTATTTATTAATTGAAAATAGCCTATGTATGGCAAAAAATATGGTTGCATTATACCTACTTTCATGTATTAAGGATATTTAATCGTTCGACTAATAATACGTGATATCATATCAATCTCTTCAAAAGTAAGCGTGTGATAAGATGGTAGACACAAAACTCTGTTTGCTATATCCTCAGCAATAGGAACATCAAACTTTGTCGTTAAATATTCAGCTTTGTTTAAAGTTGGATAAAAATATCTTCGAGGAAATATTTCATACTTTATAAGCGCCTCTTGAACTTTTATTAATTTATCCTGAGATTCAAAAAGAATCGGAAAATAAGAAAAGTTATAATCTAATTCAGATACGATACTTTGGTAACGAAAATTTAATCCTTCTAATTTCTTTTTGTAATATTGATAAATTTGCTTTCGTTTTTCTATAATTTCATCAATATATTCCATATTACACAATCCCATAGCAGCATGGAATTCGGAGTTTTTTCCGTTAACACCAAGCTCAACAAACCTATCGCTTCCATAATGACCAAAATTTTTCATGATGGCCATTTTTTTTAGCAACTCCGACGATTTTGTAAATACTGCACCACCCTCGACTGTATGAAATAACTTGGTTGCATGAAAACTTGTTGTACTAATATCTCCATACTCAAAAATTGATTTGCCTTTGTACTTAACTCCGAAAGCATGGGCTCCATCATAAATAACTTTCAATTTGTGTTTTTTTGCAATTAAACCTATGCTTTCAATATCGCACGGATTTCCGTAAACATGAGTAGCAATAATTGCAGAAGTATTTTCTGTTATTAATTCTTCTATTAACTTTGGATTAATATTATAAGTGTCAGGTAAAACATCTGCAAAGATTGGTTTACAATTTTCCCAAACAATTGAAGATGTGGTCGCAATATATGAAAATGGAGTCGTAATTATTTCTCCCTTTAGATCCAAAGCTTTTATGGCCAACTGTATGGCAATTGTTCCGTTTGTTAAATAAAGCATGTGATCAAGACCTAAATATTCTTTTAACTTAATTTCTAAGTTATTAACTAAAGGTCCATTATTTGTGAGCCAGGATCGATCGTAAATATCATTAATATACTTGATGTATTTTTCTTTTGGTGGCAGAAATGGTCGAGTTATTGGAATCATTTTTTTACTTGTTAATTTATTATTTATAACTCAATTTATATTCGTTAATTTTTTTTTATTCTGATGATTTGATAACATAAATAAAAGCTTTATTTTATGAAAATCAAAAGTTACAATCAATTTAAATTTGACAATGATAGTTAAAAAATATTAATTTATTTCAAATATTCTTCAATTTTTAAATTAGCATTTAATTCGTTATTAAATATTGTTTTGGTATTCCCTTTTTTTATTAAGATTTTTTCAATAGACAAAGATTCAAAAAAATCAGAAATTTGATCAAAATTATTAATTTCAAATGCGAAATTATATTTTTCATTTAATTCCACATATAAAGGTGTTTGATGAAAAACACAAGGTATTTCTTGACTTAAAAAACAACTTAATTTTCCAGATGCTAAACCAATATTTTGAATATTTTTTCCTGTATAGGGACTATTTGAATCACTTTTATAAAATACTAGACCTAAATCCGATATTTGCAAAAATGACAGATATTCAGTATAATCCGAAAATATTTTTTTATGAATCATCAACGATTTATTATTCATTTCTAAGTCAAGAAGTTTTTTGTGGATCAGATTATTAATATCCAACTCATTTTTAGAATGAATTAGTATTAAAACATTGTCTGGTACTTTTTTTTGCAAAATTTGTAGTAAATATTCAGCACCACTCCATTTCTCAACACTTCCACTATGTAAAATAACAATTTTTTCATCTGAAATCCCCAATTTTCTCCGCCATTTTGATCTATTGTCACCCTCAATTAAGTCACAATTTGGGGATACAGGAATTAGAAAATGTTTTATTTTATTGAGGATCAGGTTATTCTCTTTTTTTAATAATTTCAATCGATGTTCATCTTGAATTAACAAGGTGTCTATGAAACGGGAATAAAATATCTCCTTATTTTTTATACTTTTGTAGTAAGAACTACTATTCAATTCATCAGAAAAAAATATTTCAAACGAAAAGTAGTGTAAATTAATTTTCTTTAATGCTTTTTTCAGTCTACCTCCATAAATTAATCCAATTGGATCGACCCCAATTACCTGTCTAATGGCATGTTTTCTGCAATACGACTTTAAAAAGCTGGCAAACTTTATTTTTTTGTACCATTTTGTAAAGTTTAATCCCCAATTTACTGATATTTCTGGTAAAACAAGAATATTTATAGATTCAAATTTTTTATGTTGATCAATAATTTGTTTAGGAGATAGCAGAGTTACAACAAGATCCTTTTCTTTCATTAATTTCTCTAAAACAAGAACTAATGTTGGATTTGAAAAAGTATCATTATTGGGATTAATTATTAAAACATGATTTTTCATACACTAATCTAATGAACTCTTTGCTGAATCTAATTTTCTTTCTAATACAGATTTTTTAAATAGAAAATTAAACACAATTTTGTTTAAATATTTTACATATTTGTTTAAGCTATTAGGTAACTTTGAAAACCCAATTTTTTTTCTTAAGACTAATATACGATACACAGATACTTTAAATGGGGTATTAACACTTTTATTTTGAGTAAAAGACGAATAATGAATAAATTGGTTTTCAAACCTCGGATCAATATCTACAACGGATATGATTTTAGATTTGAATTTTTCCCGTATCAGTGATTGTAAGTACCCTGTTCCATCCATAACCAATCTTTTTCCTCCTTCCGCTTTACATCTATTTCGGTAATCTTGATAATTTCCATTTTCAAAGTCAAAATTTAGAACACTACCATCAGGTAATAAACATTTTTCAAAAAAATGACCTGAAACCCCTGAAACCCTAGATTTTTTCGTATAGATACAAAACCAAGTATCATTTCTTTCGTTCAAGATAATGTCATCATTCGAATAGGAATCAAAATATTCTCTGGTGGTAGTTTTGTTGGTTGAAATTATTCCAAGATTTGGATCATTTTCAAGAACATTTAGCATCACCTCTATAAATTCAGAATTAACAATTTCAAGATCATCATCTACGTTGATAAAATAATCAGCTTGAAAATTTGAATACCCCCAATCAAAAGGTTCAGCATATTCCATCGGGTATCTATATTTTTTTCCAGTTTTTTCAACAAAATACTCTCCCTCTTCAGGAATAAATTTAAAGTCTTCCAAATTTAGTTTACTGTAAACTATTTTAACAAATTTAATTTGACTCCAGCGATCTATATATTTTTGATATTTTTCTTTATTTAGACAATTCAAATAAATTACTAGGCAAACATCATAGTTTTGACTTAAATAATCATAGACATTTTTGTAACTTTCTATACAATAATCAGCCAAAAAAACTGCTCTATTTGTCACCACCATGTAAAATTCAATTGATTTTTTACTTTCCATGTCCATATAATTTTTTCAAAACCTCAATTACATGTTCAATTTCCTCATCACTTAAGCCCAAGCCACTTGGAATATAAAATCCATTTCGAGCAATTTTTTCAGCATTTGGATAGGATTCATTTTGAAATAATCCCATTTTTAGAAAAACAGGTTGCTCGTGCATACACCAAAAATAAGGACGTGTTCCAATTTTTTGATCGTTTAATTTTTGAACAGTTTTTTGCATCAACGCTTCGCTTTCTGCTACTAATCCAAAAATCCAATACACATTTTTTGCAAAATCTGTTTCGGGAACAGCTAAAGTAAAACCTTTCAAATCTTTCAAAGCTTCGTGGTATTTTTTCCCAATTTCAATTTTACGCGCTAAATGAAAATCAATTTTTTCAAATTGTGCCAAGGCTAAAGCTGCCTGCATATTCGTCATTCTATAATTCCAACCAATTTCTTCGTGCACAAATCTTCTGCCGTTTGGTTCAAAAGCTAAATTTCGAAGCTTTTTACATCTTTCAGCTAAATCTGTGTCGTTACAAACTAAAATTCCACCTTCACCTGAGGTAATTAATTTATTGGGATAAAAACTAAAAATACTGATGTCACCAAAACTTCCGCATTTTCTTCTTTTATAAGTCTGACCATGCATTTCTGCAGAATCTTCAATCAAAAACAAGTTGTATTTTTTACACAAATCCAAAATAGGATCCATATCCACTGGTAATCCGTAGATGTGAACTACTAATATTGCTTTTGTTTTTGACGTAATTTTCGCTTCAATTTGAGTTACATCCATATTCCAAGTATCAGGTTCACAGTCAACAAGAATAGGAACAGCTCCTTGCGTAACTATAGATTGCGCTGGACTAATAATTGTAAAAGTTGGCATGATTACTTCGTCACCCTTAGCAATATTTAATGCTTTTACAGCAATATCTAATGCCGCAGAGCCATTTGAAACTGCAATTCCGTGTTTTCTATCGACATATTCGGCAAAAGCATTTTCAAATTTTTGAATAAATGGCCCTTCAGAAGAAATCCAGCCAGTTTCTATGCACTCGCTGATGTATTTGAGCTCATTTCCTGAGAGTAATGGTGTATTTACAGGTATTGCATTCATACTAATTCACTTGTTTTTTGTAGAACAAAAGTTATCGCCCAGGTATCCAAACTAGGTTCAAGTTTTGTGATTAATTCTTCGCTTTTCAGCACTTCAAATCCTGTCAAAGAAGCTAACATTTTAATTTCTGGAATTGAAAAATGGCGCATCAAGTGATTTTCTTGTAAAAAAGCATGTTCGCCTGAGTTTTTTTGATTGATTTGAATGTTAAAATGAACATCAATGGTATTGTTTTGTAAGTCCATCACAGATTTGGAGCTTCGCTCTACTAAAATGTCATTATTTTCAAAGCTTTTTAAGCGAGATTCTGGTTTCAAATGATACACTGCTGGCGTAAACCAAACATCAAAAATAAAAGTTCCATTCAAATTCAAATGGCGATTCACAGATTGAAAACAAGAGCTCAATTCCTCATTTTGAGTCAAATAACTTACGACGTGAAAAAGAGAAATTGCTACATCAAATTTTTTGTTTAATTCAAAATCGATGATATTTCCAACTTCTGCATCAAAATTTGGAATTTCTTTTTTTCGAGCTTGCTGAATCATACTTTCACTTTGGTCAATTCCAGTAATTTGGAAACCTTTTTGAGAAAGAAAATATGCGTGACCACCACTACCACAACCTAATTCTAAAATTGAATTAGCGTTTATATTCATTTGGTCAATTTCACCACAAATATATTCGACTTCTTCCAAATACGTTTTATCGTGGTATATTAAATCGTAATATTGACTATATAAATTAAAATTTTCGTTCATTTATTTTAAAATTACCTGTTCGTCTGAAATTGTTTCAAAGCGAACCTTATCTTTTTCACCGTTGTACGGTCCTTGTTTTACTTCAATAATTTCTGATTTTTCGATCATTTTAAATCCATGTCCACCATCAGAAAGTAATATTACATCACCAGGAAATAAAATCTTACTATTCAAATAATTTTGTTCATTGTCATAAAAATCAACACGTACTTTGCCACTTTTGATGAACAAAACTTCTTGCGTTAAGTGCACCGCTCGCGAAATAATATTGTGACGATGCGGTTCAATCACATAATTTTGGGGACGATTCATATACCCCAATTGTTGGGATGAATTATCATCAGTAAAAAATTCTATTCCTTCTTTTTGGAAGGATGCGCGAATTATTATTGCAAGCTCTAGGCTCTCGTGAGTAATTTTTTCAATCATTTATCGGTAAAGTATAATGCAAATAATTTTCTTTGTCCACCCATTTTTTCACATCACTGTTTTTTGCAAAAGCATCTTGATGAAATTGAAAACCTTCCTTTTCTTTCAAATTTAATTTGGTTTTTAATTCTTCTATTTCCAAAGGTAAACTTTTTTGTTTATGAAAACCAATGGTTTTTTTGATTTTCCGCTTAATTTTCTTAAAGAGAGAAATCTTTCTAGTTTCAGTAAAATCAAACGATTTGTTTTTTAGTTGCGTAAATGAATTAGCAACCCCTTGATAAAAAGCTCTTTGCTCAAAATACTCTAAAGTTAATCTTCCTTTTGAAACAACATGAAATAAGCTTACCTTAGGAGAATAAAACGCTTTCAGATTTTGATTTTTTGCCTTCAAAGATAAACCTGTTTCGCCATCTCCTTGAAATTCTTGAAATTCTTTTGGAACATTGTCAGGGTGAAATCCTTTTAATTTCTCAAAAACTTCTCTTCGAATGGTGAAATTTAACCCCCAAACAAACAGGGGGTCAATTTCTTTTTCTTCTGCACCAAAATCAAGTAAACTTAACCATCCGCAATGTAAGCCATTTTGATCGTTTGTCCAAAAATAGTCTAGCCAAGCAAGAGGAGCAATTTCATATTTTGGTAAGCAAGGTCCTGTCAATAATGCAATTTCAGGTCGCGAATTCATGCAATCAATTATTCCATCCAACCAAGTTTCTGAAACTTCAATGTCATCATCAATGAATGTTAAAATTTCACCTTTTGCTTCCTTGTATCCTCGATGTCTTCCAGTTAATAATCCAGGGATTTCATCATAAAAATAATGTAGAGGTAGTTTTGTATTGCTTTTTTGAATGTTTTCAACAACATTTTTTGTTTCATCTTTCGAACCATTATCCACAACAATTATTTCATACAACGAAAAATTAGAATTGTGCTTCAAAATACTTTCAATGGAATTTTTCAACAATTCACAACGATTAAAAGTAGGAATAATAATTGAAATCATTTCAAATACTTTTTTATTTTACTTTTTAATCCCTTTTTTCTTTTTAGTTCTGAAATTTCCTTCAAATACATTTCTAACATTTCTGGATGAATTCTCAAATCTCCTTCGAAAATCGGGAAATTTTCTAGAGAAAATGTACCTTCTTTAGCAACCAAAAACATATTTTGTTTGTACCACCATTTAATTTTCGGATTGTTCCAATATTTTTGACGAAATATATCGTAAAATATAAATTCCTTTTTTGCAAATAAGTCTTGCCAATAAGTTGGTGGTTGCTCATTAATATGATTTTCACCTGTTTGATATGGAATTGCAGCAGAAAATAAAACAACATCAGTAGAATTGCATAAAAAATCGACAATTCTTTCACCTGTATTTGCTGATAAATGCTCCAAAACCTCTAAACAAATAGCCAAATCAACCTTTTCGTTTAAAATAGATTTAAAGGCATCTTTATCTTCAAGGTCTGTTGCAATGAAATGTTTTTCATCTAAGATGAATTTCGTTCTAGCGTGTTCTCCATCAATCCCTACTAGCTTTGCAACTCCTTTATTCTCAAAAACATGCAACCAATTGCCAAGACCACAACCCACATCTACTACACTATTTATTTGCATTAATTTTGTTAATTCGGGCACAATTATTTCTGCTGAAGCATTATCAAATTCATCACCATATTTATGAAATTCTTTCATCATTTTAATACCAATTAACTACTTGATCAACAGAGCCAATCTCAAGTGGATTAGGCAGTTGCTGATAATTATTTTTAGATTTATATTCAAATTGTATTACTTCTACTTTTTCATCAAAATCGACTAATTGATCACCTAACCAAACTGAAATAGAATAATTTCCAGAATGTAAATTCAATTCTTGTATTTCAGCAATCATTTCTCCTTCCAACAGGCTTGAATAATTTATTTCGGTTTTATGATAACGCGTATTACTGCCAAAAACAGGTACATTTAGTTGATTATAGACCACAAATCCTGGAACAAGGTGTGAAACAAGATAAGGAGTCTTAAATTTTATTTTTAATTGAAATTTATTTTCTACTATCAAGTTTGAATTCAAAGAAATTGATGTTATTTGTGGCTTTAAATCTAAGTATTCAAACTTTTTCTCATACGAATAACTTTCAATTTTCATGTAGCTACTTAAAACCTTTGACATTTCATTTGCTTCTAGTAATTTACCATGTTCAAGTAAAATTCCATTCTGGCACAACTTCGCTATGGAATCCAAATTATGACTTACAAACAAAACTGTTCTTCCTTCTCCTTTCGAAATATCACCCATTTTCCCTAGACATTTCTTCTGGAATTCAGCATCACCGACTGCTAAAACTTCATCAATAATTAATATTTCAGATTCTAAATGTGCTGCAACGGCAAAAGCTAAACGAACATACATCCCGGAAGAATAACGTTTTACAGGAGTGTCAATGTATCTTTCAACACCGCTAAAATCAATAATTTCATCCATTTTTCGGGAAATTTCAGATTTACGCATTCCTAAGATGGCTCCATTTAAATAGATGTTTTCACGTCCAGTTAATTCGGGATGAAATCCTGTTCCAACCTCCAACAAACTTGCTACTCTTCCTTTGATCTTTATTGCTCCTGTAGTTGGCGCCGTTATTTGAGAAATTAACTTAAGAAGTGTACTTTTACCTGCACCATTTTTCCCAATAATTCCAACCGCGTCACCCTGATTAATCTCTAGATTTATGTCTTTTAAGGAATAAACTACATTTCCTCCTTTTGTGGAACGATCATTACTTTCACCAATTTTTAAAAAAGGATCTTCCTTTCCTCGCAATTTGGCAGAAAATCGCTTTAAGTCATTGTAAAACGTTCCCGTTCCAATTTGACCTAAATGGTAAATTTTTGATAGATTTTCTATTTTAATTGCTACACTCACACTTTCTAATTAATGACCAAACTAAACTGTATCCATAAATTTCCGCTCCACTTTATTGAAAATAAGCAGACCAAGAAAAAAAGTTATGAAAGTAAAAATACAAACATATAAAATAGAATTCAAACTCAATGCACCTTTTCCAAGTAAAATGAAACGAAAGCCTTCGATAATTGTACTCATTGGATTCAATAAAATTAACTGCTTGTATTTTTCCGGAGCTGCACTTAAAGGATAAATAATGGGGGTTGCATACATAAATAATTGTACTCCAAAAGTGATTAAAAATGCAAAATCTCTGTATTTAGTTGTAATCGCAGAGATGATCATTCCAAAGCCTAAGGCTAAAAATGCCATCAAAAATATAAACAAGGGTAATAATAAAATGTTCCAGCCAAGTTCAAATTGAAAGCCTTTAAAGATTGAAAAATAAATCATCACCAGAATTAGTAAGAAAAATTGGATTCCAAAACGCACCAAGTTACTAAAAACTAAACTTAAGGGCATAATTAATCGGGGGAAATAGACTTTCCCAAAAATACTTGCATTGTCCTTAAATACGGAGGAAGTTTTTATCAAACATTCTGAAAAATAACTCCAAGCAACAATTCCTGTTAAATAAAATAAAACCTGTGGCAAGCCATCCGTGCTAATTTGGGCTAAATTTCCAAAAATAAAAACAAAAGTAAAAGTTGTAATTAAGGGTTGAATTAAAAACCAAAGAGGCCCCAATATCGTTTGCTTGTAAAAGGAAACCACATCTCTTTTCACCATTAAAAATAGCAAATCACGATAAGCCCAAACTTCATTTAGTCTCAAGCTAAACAAGGAACTTTCAGCTTTTATGACTAAATCCCAATGTTCTATTTCTTTTGATTTATCCATTAATTTGAAATGTATTTTTGAAAAGTTTCAGTAATTTTTAAATCTAAATCAAATGTTCTTTCACCAACAAGTTGATGCATCAAGGAAACATCCATACATTTTCTAAAAGTTCCATCAATAGAATCACTTCCCCAGGAAAATTCTCCCCTAAAGCCAATAATGGATTTAATTTTGTGAGCCAAATCTTTGATACTAATTTCCGAACCTGTTCCTACATTGATGTGTGTTTGACAAATTTCATCATAAAGCTGCACTGCATCAACTTTTTGAGCGAGTTCAACGCAAATTTCTGCAAAATCATCCACTTCCATAAATTCTCTCAATGGTTTTCCTGATCCCCACATTGTCAGCTGGACTTTTTCCTTGATTTTCTCAATGCCATTTTTTTTCAAAAACAACACTATTTCTTCTTTAGAAAGGTTTGATTTTTCCTCCTTAGAATTTCTAACAATATCTTTTTCTATTAAATCAAAATTATTTTCTTCCAAGGCTTTTGCAAGATTTATTTTTCTCAATAATGCTGGTAAAACATGAGAATTTTCTAAATTGTAATTGTCATTTTCACCAAACATATTCGTAGGCATCAAGGATATGAAATTACATCCGTATTGTTTGAAATAATTTTCACAAAGTTTAATTCCTGCAATTTTTGCTATGGCATAAGGTTCATTTGTCTCTTCTAATTTTCCTGTTAACAAATATTCTTCTTTTAAAGGCTGAGGAGCGTTTTTGGGATAAATACAAGAACTGCCTAAGAAAATTAATTTTTGAATTTTATTTAAAAACGAAGCGTGAATTACGTTGCTTTGAATCATTAAATTTTCGTAAATGAATTCCGCTCGATAAGTATTGTTTGCCTTAATTCCTCCAACTTTTGCGGCTGCTAAAAAAACAATTTCTGGTTTTTCTTCTTGAAAAAATTTAGAGACTGCCTCCTGATTTAGTAAATTTAATTCTTTCGAAGATTTCAATACAAAATTCGTAAATCCTAACTTTTGTAATTGTCTTAAAATAGCGGAACCAACCATTCCTTTATGACCAGCAATATATATTTTTGAATCTTTATTCATGATCATTTTTCATGTCAAAACCACCTTTTTTTAGATACAATTCTTTATCCACATTTTTTAAATCGGCCTCAATCATTTCCTGAATTAATTCATCCAAGGAATATTCAGGTTCCCAATCTAGTTTTTGTTTGGCTTTTGAAGCGTCGCCAATTAATAAATCTACTTCAGTTGGGCGAAAATAGCGTTTATCGATTGCTAATACTTCTTTTCCAATTTCTAATTTATATTTTTCATTGGAACATGATTTTACAAAAGCTTTTTCATTAATACCACTGCCTTTGAATTCTAATTCGATACCTACACAGGCAAAGGCTTTAATAACAAAATCTCTAACTTTAGTTGTTTTTCCAGTTGCAATTACCCAATCTTCAGCTTCTGTTGCTTGCAAAATCAACCACATCATTCTTACATAATCTTTGGCGTGACCCCAATCTCTTTCGGCATCTAAATTGCCTAAATAAAGTTTGTTTTCAAGACCATTTACAATTCGTGCCACTGCACGAGTAATTTTTCGTGTAACGAAAGTTTCTCCTCTAACTGGAGATTCATGATTAAATAATATCCCATTTGTTGCGAAAATCCCGTAAGCTTCTCTGTAATTCACTGTAATCCAATAGGCATACATTTTTGCAACTGCATAAGGACTTCTTGGATAAAATGGAGTCGTTTCGCTTTGGGGCACTTCTTGCACTTTTCCGTATAATTCAGATGTTGAAGCTTGGTAAAATTTTACTTTTTTCTCCATTTTCAGGATACGAATTGCATCTAAAATTCGTAATGCACCAATTCCATCAGCATTTGCAGTATATTCTGGAATTTCAAAAGAAACTTGAACGTGACTCATTGCAGCCAAATTATATATTTCATCTGGCTGAATTTCTTGTATTAAACGTATTAAATTAGTGGAATCAGTAAGGTCTCCATAGTGAAGTTTAAATTGCTGATTATCTATATGTACATCTTGATAAAGATGATCAATTCTTTCTGTGTTAAAACTAGATGAACGTCGTTTTAGCCCATGAACACGATACCCCTTTTCAAGTAGAAAAGCTGCTAAATAAGATCCATCTTGACCGGTTACACCTGTAATTAAAGCCGTTTTAATCATGAAACAATATTAATCTTGGATTAAAAAACTCAAAAATAATCAAATTTCTTATTACTTTTAGTAATTGTTATATTGACACTTTTTAATTCAGGAATAATATACTGAAATTTAGAACTTTATAATAGAAAAAAAAATATTTTTCTAAAACCTTAACTTTGAAGTAGAAAATTTTGTATTTTTGTTAATTATCTAATAAAATAAAATGAATAAAATCTTAATATTTTGTCTAAGTTTTTTGTTTGTGCAAATTTCATTCTCTCAGAGAACGCAAAAATTCAATCGAATTTCTATTGAGAGTTCGTATGGATCAAATAGGCCAAATTTCCCCTTGAGTAAAAATTTCGTCAATGACCGAGTGATGAATCCAACGAGTGTAAGCACAGGGTATAGATACATGACTAATGAAATTTTTGGAATTCAAGGTAGTTTCAACTTTAATCGTTTTAAGTTTATCAATACCTTAAGTAATCAAGAATACTTTTCAAATTATTACAGAACAAGTTTAGAAGGTTACGTAAACGTTTTAAATGCGATAAACTTGGAACAAAAACCACCTAATATTAATGTATTTTTTCATTTTGGAGGAGGTTTCTCAATTTTGCATAGCGCTAAAACTCTTGAAAATGTGCAATGGCAAAACGATTACTCTGATATTCTTATCAATTTTGTTATGGGAATGAAAACACAATATAAAATTAATCGTTTCATGTCCTACAACATTGATTTTAGCATCGTTCCGCATTTAAATCAAACATTTACCTGGGACATGTATGAATCTGCAAAAAGACCTGGCTTTGATGGGATTATCCTTGATTTTACAACAGGTTTTTCTTGGTATATTGGGAAAAGTCCAATGCATTACGATTGGAAAAGAAAAAATTAATTAAAATTAAAATGAAGATCCTTTATTTTCTAGTTTTATTATTTTGTTTTCAATCTTCATTCTCTCAAGTTGGTATTAAGAATAACAAATTATCCTTAGACTATAATTTAGGGTCAACAAATCCTATTTCAAATTTGAGTCCAAGTTATTATGCAAATTATTTAGGACTTTTACATACTGATATTGGTGCGAGATACATGTTAACAAATAGATTTGGATTTAAGGCAGATTTGGGTTTTGACAGGTTTAAAAATGACGAATTTAAGGTTTACAGTAATAGCTTGAAATTTAATTCTCAGATTTATCGAATCAATATTCAAGCAGTGTCCAACATCGGAAAAGTCTTACAGTTTGTTGATTGGACAGAAAAATTTGGATTAATTGCCCATACAGGTTTTGGATTTTCTGTTTTACGTGGAGATACTACCATAAATTCAACTGGAAAAAAGACAATGGACAATGCATTTAATTTCGTTTTTGGATTATCTCCGCAATTTAAAATAACTGATAGAATTGCAACGAATATTGATATTTCTTTTGTTTCCGTTATCAATCCAAGATACAATTTCGACTTTAAAAACAGTGCGTTGAGCTCCTACGGAACTGTTGCTAATATTTCAGCAGGTGTATCATATTATTTTGGGAAAGAAAAGTCGCATGTTGACTGGTATAACTACAAGGAAATAATTGAAATTGAGGATACAGTTGTAAAAATTGACTCAAATTTAATTGTCAAAGTAAATTATGACCAAGATGCTGATGGAATTTTAGATAGTCTCGATTTTTGTCCAGACGTTTTTGGAATTGTTGAATTTGATGGTTGTCCTAAACCTGAGTCAAGTTTTGATTGCAACCTAAACCATTATCCGATTTTTCAATTCAAAGGAGCGAGATCAGAAATCCAAGAATCATACATACCTTACTTAGATTCTATTGCTCAATGTATGCTTGCTAATCCAGATAAAAAAATCATCATTTATGGTTTTACAGATGACTTTGGAGACGAAATTTATACAGATGGATTATCGCAGAGCAGAGCAAATCAAATAAAAGCTGCCTTAGTTGAAAGGGGTGTTGCGGAAGATCGAATTTTCACTATCGGAGAAGGACGTAAGAAAGCAAATCTTTCCGATGAAAACAAAAAAATAATTAAGCACAACAGATTGGCATTCATTGAAACGATCTCCAAAAACCAAGATGACATTAGAGTTCTTGCAACAGGAGAATATTTACAAGGTTTGTTCTTTACCGTTCAAATTGGTGCTTACCGTAGAGAATTAAAAAACAATAAATTTGGTAAATTCGGAAAGGTTCTTGTCACAAAAACGGGTGATGGCATTCACAGATATAGTATCAATGTTTATACAGAATACTCTGAAGCTGATAAAAAATGGAGAGAACTTAGAAAGTTTGGTTTTGCTCAAGATGCTTTTGTAGCAGCCTATTTCTTAGGGGAAAGAATTACTATTCAAGAAGCAAAACGACTTATCGCGGAGAAGGGGAATAGTATATTGCAAAAATAATCGATTTAATTTGTTAGTGTATCGTAAAGTGGGTGGCTATCTTATTTTGATTTGTAGCTTGATCAAAAATTGATAGGTGATAAATTAAATAGTTATTAAAATCGATATTTTGAATTTGTTTTCATCATTCATAGATGTTTTCTCAAGGTGTAAGTCCATCTTTTTTTGTTTTATGAATTTGATGCAAATGAGTAGTAGTTAGGAACAAGCACATCTACTCACTAATCTTCAAGTTGGTTCGTTTAATTCTTTATAAAAGATCGAAGATACTATATCAAATAATTTTACTTATTGAATTTTTCCCTCAAGTAATATCTGATTTTTCTCCTCCACGATTATCAACTTGAGACAAGGAATCTGTATTTTGCTCTAAATCTAAATAATTTGGAATTCCATCGTTATCATCATCTTTTAAATCGGATTTTATTACTTCAAGTTCTTTTTAAGTAATTAATAATCTTTTTAACCTACAAAACATGAACTAATTAAAAAAATAAAAATCAAAAGGGATAAATATTTCATTTTTAGGCTTTGCCAAGATTCAATTTACTATTTTTCTTACTGTACAGAAAATAAATTAATAAGCCAACAAGTAGCCAAATACCGAAACCTATCCAATTTGAAATTCCTAGTTCACTCATCATGTAGAGACAACTTATTAAACCTAAAAGTGGAATTAATGAAAGGTTTTTTGTTACAGAAAAAAATGTTAGTAAAAGTGTTATTAGAACAAAAATCCAAAAAGGAATTTTTTCAGAAAATAAACCAAAACCAGAAATGTATTTTTCTGAATCCTTTAAATGTAAACTATTGATGGTTTTTTCGTATTTTTCTTCAGATATATTGTCTAAATAACGTTCTAAATCTCCGTCCTTTTTTGCATATAAAGCTGAATCTGATTTACTTACACTTGTTTTTAGTGCTGAAATTTGTTCATCACTCATCAAAGAAATCAATTCGTTGTGGTTAATTATTCGTTTTTCGTTTTTGATGTAAGCCAAGGTGTCTTCTTTCATATAAGTGAAAGAAAAAATTAGTGTTCCAACAAATAATAAAGGCATTACATATTTTGAATTAACGTATGGAGTCTTGAACTTTCCTCGTGGAATATCTGTTTTGTTTTGCAATACTAAAACTCCTCCGCAAACGACTACAAATGCGAAAAGCGTTCCAATACTGCATAAGTCAGTTACGGTGGTTAAATTCAAAAATAATGCTGGTACAGCAACGACAAAACCAACAACTATTGTTGCAAAAGAAGGTGTTTTGAATCGTGGGTGAATTTTAGAGAATTTTTTTGGTAACAAACCATCACGACTCATACTCATCCAAATACGTGGTTGTCCCATTTGAAAAACCAGCAATACACTCGCCATTGCAACTACCGCACTAACTGCGATTATACCTGATAACCATTTTAAATCTAGTTTTTCAAAAACAAATGCTAATGGATCGCCAACATCTAGGTCTTCGTAACTAACCATTCCTGTTAATATCAAGGCGATAATAACGTATAAAATTGTACAAATTATTATGGCCCACATCATTCCTCTTGGTAAGTCTCTTTGTGGGTTTTTGCACTCTTCCGCTGTTGTTGAAATAGCATCAAATCCAATATAGGCAAAAAATACTGCTGATACACCCTTTAGAATTCCTGTAATTCCATTGGGCGCAAAGGGATCCCAATTTTTTGTATCAACATAAAAAATACCAACCGCGATAACTAGAAGAATTATTGCTAATTTTATGATTACCATTACATTACTTGCATTTCTAGATTCTTTCATTCCTCGATAAACCAACCAAGTAATGAAAACAATGATGAAAAGTGCTGGTAAATCTGCAACAATGTGAAATGAACCCAATTTTGGTGCGCTTGTCCAAGCAGAATGTGCCGCCTGTAGACCTGCATCTAAATCAACAAATTTTTTACCTGAGTTTAGTAATGCTAATGCCTCGTCATAACCTTTACTTGCTGTTAAATAATCCATTTGCATCCATTGGGGGATTTTTAGTCCACCACTTTCAAGTAAACTAGTAAAATAGTCACTCCATGATATAGCAACAGTTATGTTTCCAATAGCATATTCCATAATTAGGGACCAACCAATAATCCAAGCAATTATCTCACCAAAAGCTACGTAAGAATAAGTATAAGCGCTTCCAGATACTGGAACCATCGAAGCAAATTCTGCATAGGCAAAGGCAGCAAATCCACAAGCTATTGCGGTAAAAATAAATAGAAAAATAACTCCAGGACCTCCATCTGCACTTGCTTTTCCAATAGTACTAAATATTCCAGCACCAATAATAGCAGCAATTCCAAAAGCAGTAAGGTCTCGAACACCAAGATGTTTTCCTAAGCTAACATGTCCATCTGCATTTTCTCTATCAGCAACCTGTTGCATGATATCCTTCACGGATTTTTTTCGAAATAATGATTTTATTGACATAAATATCTTGTAGTTTAAGTTAACAAAGTTATAAAAACTTTCTATTTATCTGCTTTTATTTAATTGAAAGTAAAATTTAATAATATGAAGTTAGTATTTTTACTATTTAACCTCCAAACCTTTCACATAAGCTTCCAAATACCTGAAATTTTCAGTTAATTCTCCGTTTAAAGTCGTTTCACTACCACGACCAATAATATTGTCTGGATCTTCAACGAATAATGCTGGTAAAATATATTTAATGAGTTCATTTCCAAAGTCTTCTGAAGCATCTTTGGGTAATTCACATGGTAAATTATCAACTGACATTACAATAACATTTCCCTCTTTAGAGAATTCGTCAATACTTTCACTTTCAGGGTTATATCCAAAAAATGGATCTGCAATCGTTGATGGTTTCAAAGTACAGGCCACTGGACCATCGATATCACAAGAAACATCAGCCACCACTTTTAATCGTTTGTTTTCCTTGAAATCTTGCTTACTAATGATGATAGGGGAGGTGTTTGCCCAATAATGACAGGCTACATACATATCTGCATGAGCTGCAAATTTTGGGAAAACAGATTTGTATTCTTGTGGATTGGAATAAAAATCCTTTTTGTCAAAGTCCGAACCGTCTTTTCTTGCAAAATAGTCATCTACTTCTAAATGAGTGAAAACTGCTTCATCAAAGGTTTTTGAAATAAATTCCTCAGGACTTACCTCAATGATTGGTAAAAGGTTCATGATTTCACGTGCACCGTAACCAACTCTTCCAAATCCTGTCAAAACAATTTTTGTGTTTTTTGGGAAAACAACTTTTTTAAGTTCATTTTCCATTTCAACTCGATCGTGACAAGTATGAGCCGCTTTTAAATCATATAATTTATGTTTTATTCCAAATGCTCTAAATCCATTGTAGCAGCCTACGATTCCAGCATATCTTCCGAATCCAATTAATCGTTTTCCAATTCTATTTTTTAAAACTTCGTAATCAATTAATTGAATTTTTTTGTCTAAAATAGCTAATAATAAATCTCTATTATAAGGCTGTTTTTTAATGGTGTGAGAGAAAAATAAATATTTCTTATTTGCAATTAAATCATGGATTTTAACCTCTTTTACGCCAATCAAAACATCACATGAAGTCATGTCCTCTTGCACTTGAATTCCTTCTGCAATGTATTCATTATCTTTGAATGCTCGAATTGGACTTGTTTGAACAATCACTTCCACATTAGGAAATTTTTCTTGCACGATGGCGCATTGTTTTGGGGTTAATGGCACTCTAAAATCTGGTGGCACTTTTCCTTCTCTAATAACTCCTAATTTAATTTTTCCCATTTTTTTGTTTGATTTAAGATGTCTTAAACCTTTATTTTTCTGTTATAAAATAATTATCGATAAATTCTCTCACACAACCTTCACCTCCTTTTTTCGTAAGAATCAGGTCTACATAAGATTTTATTGTTCTATGTGCGTCACTTGGACATGCTGAAAAGCCAATTTCCTGCATCAATGCCAAATCATTTAGGTCGTCACCAATCATAGCGACTTCATTTAGATTGATTTTTAAAGTGTCACACCAATTTTTTAAAATGTCTAATTTTGCTTCTCTTCCTACGTGACACAATTCAATTCCTAAGATCGAAGCTCTTTTTTTGATGGTTTCTCCATAAAATCCAGATGAAATGATGCCAACTCGAATTCCTTTTTCTTGCAAATGCATGATTCCCATACCGTCTTTGGCGTTAAATTTTTTCATTTGGTCGCCGTTCTCGGTGTAATACATTCCTGCATCTGTCATCACTCCATCAACATCAAGAATTAGAAACTTAATGGAATTTAATTTCTCTTTTATCGCTGGGATTTCAAACAAAGGACTAAAAAGTAAACTTTGAATGTCTATTTCAAATTCTTCCGCAATGGTTTCAATTTCTAATAATGCAAGTTCGCTTACATTATCAACATTAAAATCTGCCAAAAAGGAATAAAAATCCAAACCATTTTTAGCACAAAGTCCTTTTATATTTTGTTCTAAAAATATCATATCATTTTGTATCCAACAGCTTGAGCTACTGGTTTTAAACTGTTAAATAATTCTTCAAATTCTGAATGATTTAGCTGTTGTGAAGCATCTGAAAGTGCCACTTTTGGATTTGGATGAGATTCAATTAATAATCCATCTATTCCCATGGCAACACACGCTCGAGCTAAATCTGCAACTCCATAGGCATAACCCATTGCGTGACTTGGATCAAGAATTACAGGTAAATTGGTGTGTTTTTTTAACCAAGCTACTCCGCATAAATCTAAAGTAAAACGAGTTCCTGTTTCAAAGGTTCTAATTCCACGTTCACACAAAATTACATTTGGATTTCCACCAGACAAAACAAATTCAGCTGCCTGAACGAATTCTTGTAAAGTTGTTCCAAATCCTCTTTTAATTAAAATTGGTTTTTGTGTTTTAGCACATGCTCTCAATATTCCTTGATCGTACATTGCTTTTGCACCTACTTGAATTATATCAGTATAAGCGATAACTTCCTCCACGTGAGTTGCATCGCGCACTTCTGTAATTACCTTCATGCCATATTTTTCGCGCACTTGAGCCAATAACTTTAATCCTTCTTCTCCTAAACCTTGAAAACTATATGGACTTGTTCTTGGTTTGTAACATCCTCCACGAAACAATTTTAAGCCTAATTTAGACATAAACTCTGCAGATTCATTAATCTGATTTTCAGACTCCACCGAACAAGGACCTCCAATTAAAACAGTATTTTTGCTGTTTCCTCCAATTGAGAAATCACCAATTTTTATTTCACGTGTTGCATCCAAATAACTTTTTGAAGCTAATTGAATGTCATTTGCAAACACCCAAGAATTACTCACTTTTGCTTGTAACTCACTTGGTACTTCTTTCACGTTTGATCCTGTTATCAAAACAAATTCAGTGCCGTTAAAAATGCAAAAAGCTTTAATTTTGTGTGCAATGTCACTTGCTTCTTGTTCTTTTATTTCTCTATTTAAGTGTAAAATCATAATTCTCCTTTAATTAAGTTTATAAAGCTAATCATTCCAACTGCTTCATGCTTGTCATTCACTACGGGTAAATACATGATTGGAAATTTACTTTTTTTAACTAATTGTAACATTTCTACTACATTTTGATTTTCATTGATACAAACGGCATTGCTGTTTACCAATGATTTTGCGTCCACATGAGGTAATTTTTCGAAGTCTTTTATTAAGGATCTTCTTATGTCTGCATTTGAAATGATTCCCTCAAATCGATTGTTTTCAGAAACTACGATGGTAAACCCCATTGCGCCTATTTCAATTGATTTTAAGGCAGTCAAAAAATCTAATTTTTCAAGCTGAATAACTGGACTTTCAGCCAATGGAACCATGAAATCTTGTATCAAATAATGAGATTCAATCGCTCTGCTTGTTAAATTCATTAAAGCGTTACCAACACTTGCTGCGTTGAATAAATAAGAGCCAGAAACAGATGAACTAACGCCCATATTTCTCAATATGAATGAAACTTCTGCATTTACTCCGCCATCCACATGAATTGATTTGGTAGGATATTTCTTTTTGAAATTTCTAATTTTGTCAAAATTGATTTTATCAAAAACGCCACCACTTTGTCCTGGTATCGTTGCCATGATTAATATAAAATCAAAATCGGAGTAGTCAGCAAAAACATCAACCGCGGTTGGAGTAATAATGGCCAATCCTTTTTTTCCAGTGATCGAAGATGGAATTTCCAATTTTTCTTCTAAATCTTCAAATTGAAAGGTGATGTATTCTACTGGATTTTCCTCTAATAATTTGTAATATTTGGATGGATTTTTTGTGATAATGTGTAAATCTATCGGAATAGAAGTCCAAGTTCTAATTTGTTTAATATCATCAAATACAGTTAAATCATCGTTGCAATCCACGTGTAATAAATCAACGTGATGGTTTTTTAAATCTTCAATCGTTTCATGAAGATTTCGATTTTTATCACTGTATATGGAGGCAGATATTTTCATTTATTTTTTTAAGCTACTTTTGTAAATGTGAAAGATTTCTTTTTAAGAAATTAACATTTTCTAGTATTTATGAATCTTTTACAACAAAAATTTGCGTAAAGTTAATGATAAAAAACAAGAATTATGGAAAAAATTGAAATTAAAAATGACACATTTATTGGATCCAATCAACGTAAAAGTTTAATTGATTTGGAAGTTCCTTCAAATTTCAATGGGAATTTAATTTTGTTTGTGCACGGCTATATGGGCTTTAAAGATTGGGGCGCATGGAATTTGATGCAAAATTATTTTGTCAATTTAGGTTTTGGTTTTTGCAAATTTAATTTTTCGCATAATGGCGGAACAATTGAAAATGGCATTGACTTCCCAGATTTAGATGCATTTGCACAAAACACGTATTCGAAGGAAGTGTTTGATTTAAATCAAGTGCTTGATTATGTAGAGAAAAAATTAGTGGATCTTCCAAAAATTACTCTTGTTGGACATTCGAGAGGTGGCGGAATAACTTTGTTAACTGCAAATGATGCCCGAGTTTCCAAAATTGTAACTTTGGCTGCAATTTCTTCGATTGAAAAAAGATTTTCAGATGAAAATATGATTGAATCCTGGAGAAAAGAAGGAGTTCGATTTGTAAAAAATCAAAGAACCCTGCAAGAAATGCCCCACAATTTTGAACAATATCTTGATTTTAAAGAAAATGAAAGTGAATTATCAATTAGTAGTGCCTGCAAAAAAATAAGAAAACCACTTTTAATTTTTCATGGAGACAATGATTTTTCTGTTCCAATCAGTGAAGGGGAGGAGATTGCACTTTGGACAAATTCTGAATTACAAATAATTAATAATTCAGATCATGTTTTTGGTGCAAAACAACCTTGGGATGAAGCAAGTTTACCAGCTGATTTAGAACATGTTTGTAGTAAAATAAATGATTTTATACTCGATTTATTTTATTGTAGCAGTTGCACAGATTAATTCTGTAGAACTAATTTGAGTAAATCTTAATCCTCGTTTTGTAAAGGCTCTTGGTGGTTTAAGATGGTCAAAAGTATTTCATGAATTAGAATCGGTGTATGTCTGCATATTTTTCTTTTTGTAATCTGCGGGTGTTTTGTGTTAGTTTTTTCCCCTGATGTTCGCAGAAAAGAACGCTGATATTAGGGAATTAGATTCTTGCGAGGAATTAAGATCTGCGGTAATCTGCGTTTAAATCTCCTTCAAATCTGCGGTAGAAAGGTGCAATGTTTTCCGGTT
>CAZHLZ010000006.1:0-32112 GCA_964532475.1 uncultured Chitinophaga sp. | reverse complement strand
TGGCAGGACTATTTTTTAGAAAGGTGTGATCTTTTCAAGGTCAAGCGAGTTGTTATTTTTTTTAATAAACAAGTAAATAAAAACCTACTTCTTCAAATCTGTGTCCAACCATTCAAAAAATTCACGGTACCACAAAATTCCGTTTTGAGGTGTGGTGATCCAATGGCCTTCTTTAGGGAAGAGTAAATATTTACTTCTTAAACCTTTTAATTGAAGAGCTTGGAAGGCTTGCATCCCTTCTGATTCTGGAACTCTAAAATCCATTCCTCCGTGAATTACTAACATCGGTGTGTTCCAATTTTGAACCAATTTATGGGGACTGTTTTTTTCATAATATTCTTTGTTTTCTGGCAACCAATACGGTCCACCGTGATCCCAATTTGCAAAGAATAATTCTTCCGTTGTGCCATACCAACTTTCTAAGTTGAATAATCCACAATGAGAAATGAAGGTTTTAAATCTTCCTTCGTGAATTCCAGCTAAATAGTAAACGGAATAACCTCCGTAAGATGCTCCAACCGCTCCAATTCGGTTTACATCAATGTATGGTTCGTTGCTAATATTGTCAACAGCAACCAAATAATCTCGCATCGCTTGACCTCCCCAATCCTTTGAAATGGCGTCGTTCCATTTTTGTCCAAAACCCGGTAAACCTCTTCTATTTGGGGCGATGACAACATAACCTTGTGAAGCCATTAAACTTAAATTCCAACGGTAAGAGAAAAATTGACTTACCATACTTTGTGGTCCACCTTGACAGTACAAAATACTTGGATATTTTTTATTCGAATCAAAATTTGGTGGCAATATAACCCAAACCAACATTTTTTCACCATCAGATGTTTCAATCCAACGTTCTTGCACTGTTGGTGCATCCAAATCAGCAAGTAAGTGTTTATTTATATTGGTTAATTGTTTTACTTTTCCTTTCGAAATAGAAACTGACACCAAATCAGTTGGTTCCAACATCGATTGGCGTGTTGCAATCAATTCATTCCCAAGTAAATCAATTCCCAAATAATCATATTCTTCAAGCGTAATTTGACGCAATTCATTTGTTGCAATTGTTAATTCAAATAGTTGCTTCATTCCTTTATATGGAACGATTAAATAAACCATCTTTTTGTCTAGAGAAATCAAATAATCATCTACGGTAATGTCGTGTTTTGCGGTTAAATTTTGGTCCGTATTTGACTTCAAATCTCGCATGATTAGGTCATTTTTATCAGCCTCAAAACCATCGCGCGCCATGCTCAACCAAAATAAGGCACTGCCATCAGCAGCAAACTTAGGACTATTATCATAGCCCATGAAGGTTTTAGTAATGTTTTCAGTTTTGGAAGTTTCAAGAGAAAATTGATACAAATCGCTATTCGTACTTGTTGCAAATCGTTTTCCGTTTTTCTTTTTACTGCTATAAATTAATTTATTGTTGTCTGGTGAAAAAGCCAATTGATCTGAACCAGAAAATGGAGGAACAACTGCATCATAAAATTCATTTTCAAGCAAATCTTTACCTGAAAGGGCTAATTTATTGTCCTTAAAATCAAATAGAAATAAGTGTTTTTTGGTTTCATCGTTCCAATAATTCCAATGACGATACATCAAATCACTTTCCAAACGTGCATTCGCCAAAGGTAAATCAGGATGCTTGTCTTTCAAGTTTGTACCAATTTTTACTGCGCCAATAAATACGATTTTGGATTCATCGTTCGTAAATTTAAATCCTTCGATGTCAAATTCATTAATTTTCGAAATCTGGCTTTTATTGTGTCCATTTTCATCCATTTTCCAAAGTTGAATGTCATCAGCTTCAGGAGATAAAAACCAAATTTGATTGTTTAAACCCCAAGTTGCTTCCATTTCGCTGAAGGCAGTTTCTGTAATTTGGGAATAAGTTCCTTTTTTAAGATCAAATACAAACAAGTCAGTATTTCCTTTATTTTCCTCCACAGAAAAAGTCCTAATTTCGAACAATACTTTTTTTCCATCTGGTGAAACTTTACCACCCGAAAGTCGTTTTAATTTCCACAACAATTCTGGGGTTAATACCTGTTGCGCATTTACAAGTTGAAATAGGAGGGAGAAATAAACTAAAAAAGCAATTTTTTTCATGGAATATTTTTTAACAAAGCTAAGGAAAAGATTTATTTTATTTGATTTTTGTTTTGCTTAAATTTTGTTGCAGGCGAAATTGCACAATTTTCTCAATTAATGAATAAGGAATTTCCTCTTTAAGTTGAAATTGAATCGCACCTTTAGATGTTTTGTAAATTTTTAGTTCTTCCGCAAATTCAGACAAGGAAGTCCCTGTTGGATATAAGCCCAAATGTTTTTCGTAGATGGCAAAATAAACTAATGCCCCATTTAATTTGTATGCTGGCATTCCGTAACTTATTTTTTCTTCCGCTTCTGGGGCATTTTTCAGAATAATTGTTCTTACTTTTTTAAGAATTTCGGACCTTGTTGAATCAAAATGTTGAATGTATTCATCTACCGTTTTAAATGTAATTTTTTCCATTTTAACTACTTTTTCTCCAACAAATCTTTCAAATTTTGTAGACTAATTTCTAAATCTTTACCAAGAATTTTCTCAAAATTCACAAATAACATAATCACATTCATTGGGTAAGCCATTTTGCTTGTCATTCCCCATTTAACTTTGGTTGTATTTTCTCCCAAAACCTCAGTTCGAAATGGAGTTTTTGCAATTCCTTTCATCGGTTTTTCAAATCGGACTTCTAAGTCTAAAAACTCATTTTCAACAATAGATTTTATTTCTTGTTCCCCTTTTCCAGCTTGTTTGTTTTGGCTGTCCCAAGCATAAATAAAGCCAACTTCCCCATCATTTCCAGTAAAAATTTTCTGCATGGAAGGATCTGTCATCACCCATTTACTAAAATAATCTTGATTTTTAATATGCTTAATGTATTCAAACACCTCGCTTACAGGTCGTTCAATAATAATTTCTCGCTTAATCTCATAATCTTGTTTCACAAACAAAGCAAGGATAAAAAAGAGTGCAACCAAGGCAACAATCCCGAGCAACACATAAAGTAAAATCAGCATAATTCTATTTTTTTGTAAATCAAAGATATAAAATTATTTCCAATTTAAAATATCAAACTTTTTCAATTCCTTATTGGAATAATTCAGTTTAATAAAATTCAAAAATTCAATAATATGCTCGTTTTTACTGTTTTTTAAGGAACTCAGTCCAATAACATTTCTTGCTGGAAAACGTTTTTGATCATCCGCATAAATATGCTTAATTTTTTCTTCGTTCAATTTATATTTTTTGTGATAAAAATCTGGTATTAAGGTGTATCCGTCATTCATATCAACCATTTTAATAAGCATTTCCAAATTTCCTCCCTCATAGTTCCAAGCACTTTCTGAACTTTCAGCCAATTTGCAAAAATGAATCATTTGCGTTCTCAAACAGTTTCCGCTATTTAGTAACCACGGTTGTTTGTCCTTAATTTCTGATATATGAATTTTATCACGCTTATTATCAGAAGTGTACATCAATATTTCTTCATTATACAAATGCGTGATGTGCAAATTTTCTTGTTCTACCGGACCAGCCATGATGCCCAAGTCAATTTTTTTGTGCGACAATTGTTCCAAAATTTCTTCGGATTTCAATTCAATAATTGCCCATTTAAACTGATTGGAGAATAAATGTTTGTTTTCAAACAAAAACGGAACTAAATAAGAAGCAATGGTCGGAATAATTCCAATTTTTATTTCGTCCAACAGTTTTCCCTCACTTGCTTTTGCTAAACGATAGATTTTTTCATATTCTACCTGCATTTCGAATAAAATAGGAACTAATTTTTGTCCGAAAGTTGTCAATTCAATCGGATTTCTGTTTCTATCAAAAATTTTATACCCCAAAGTATCCTCCGCTTTTTTTATTTGCATCGACAAGGTTGGTTGGGTTACAAAGCAAGCATCTGCCGCTTTCCCGAAATTTTTGTGTTCCAGTAAACTTAAAATGTAAGCAATTTGTTGCTGCGAAAGGTTCATAAATAATCTTTATTGAAGTATAAAAAAAATCAATTAGTTTTATGGGCAAAAATAGCGTAAATTTGTATAAAAATAATAAAATGGAAAATAAATTAAACATTTTGCTGGCGACTTACCAATTGCACTATCAAAATTTGCGCTCTTTGCATTGGAATATCAAAGGAGAAAAATTCTTTGAACTACATTTAAAATATGAAGAATTATACACACGCACACAAATTATCATCGATGATTTAGCAGAACGTTTACTTTCTTCAGGATTTCAGCCGCTTTCAAGATTTTCAGATTATTTAAAGCAAAGCAAAATTGCTGAAAATGAAATCATTTCTGACGGAAATTCAGGTGTGAAATACATTTTTGAAGCTCAAAACACCTTGTTAACCCTTGAAAAGGAAATACTTAATGCATGTGAATCAAGCGAAAACGAAGGCACTAGTGCACTCATGAGTGATTTAATTCGGGAAAAGGAAAAAACGAATTGGATGTTTAAAGCGTGGTTAGGGAAGTGATAAATGAAATAAGTTATGCTGATTGAACGACTTGTGCTGAGCCTGTCGCGTTGCATTGAGCACGGTCGAAATGAGTCATGGTGATTGAGCGAAGTCGAAATCACCATTAATTTCTTAATCTCTTGGCTGCTGTTTCTGTCTGCAATTGCAAGAATTTTCAGGAAATCACTGTTATGTAATTCTACACAAAGAGCTTCTGAGGTCGCTTTTGTGTAGAAACTTCACAGGCTTTCCTTTCAAATTGCTTTTCATTTTCGCCAGAGCAGGAAAAATAGGAGAACGAAAAAAAATCAAAACAAAAGGATGCAATTTTTGTTGAATAATAGTAATTTTGCACACTAAATAGGTTTTATAATAGAGGAATGTTTCTCAATAAGAATAAAAGAGAAGATCGAAAACTAGAATTTTTGAGGCAAACAAAAAATTAAATCCGGAGTTTACTTGTGTAAATGAGAACACGAAGTCTCAGCGGAGCTAAATTTAATTTTGAAGTTGAACGAAGAAAAACTAGTTTGTAGAGATTCTCAAAATAAATTAATAAATAAAGTAAAAAAAATGGGAGTATTAGTAGGAAAAAAAGCACCGATATTCAGTGCACCAGCTGTAGTAAACGGCGGAGAAATTGTTCAAGGTTTTTCATTAGAACAATATTTAGGTAAAAATCACGTAGTATTTTTCTTTTATCCAAAAGATTTTACATTCGTGTGTCCATCTGAATTACACGCTTTTCAAGCAAAATTAGCTGAGTTTGAAGCACGTGGTGTGAAATTAGTTGCTTGTTCAACAGATACACCAGAGTCTCACTGGGCATGGTTGCAAACACCAAAAAACAAAGGAGGAATTGAAGGAGTGAAGTATCCAATCGTTGCGGATGTGAACAAAACAATTTCATCAGCATTCGACGTTTTAAATGGAGAATACGATTACGATATGGACGGAAACTTAACTGCATCAGGTGATATGATTGCTTACCGTGGTTTGTTTTTGATCAACAAAGAAGGTATCGTAATGCACCAAGTTGTTAACTTTTTCCCACTTGGAAGAAGCGTTGACGAAGCATTAAGAATGGTTGATGCTTTACAATTTAACGAAGAAAATGGTGAAGTTTGTCCTGCAAACTGGACAAAAGGTGATGAGGGTATGAAAGCATCTTTTGAAGGTGTTGCTGATTACTTGACAAAACACTAATTAGAACTAATTTTTCAAAAAGCGACTAGATTTTATTTAGTCGCTTTTTTAGTGAACAAAAATTTAAAACGATTGAATTCTTTCTGAATTAAAGTAAAATACATAACTTTATGACAATTTTTTAATTGAATCCTTATCTTGAGCAACGACATTGATATAGAACTTCTTTTCAAAACGCACTATAAACGTTTGTTTAACATGGCTTTTCAGTTGGTAAAAGATACAGCCAATGCAGACGATATTGTGCAAGAAGTTTTTATCGCTATTTGGAACAAAAAAGATGAAATTGAAATAAATTCTACCATTGAAGGTTATTTGGTGAAATCAACAGCCAATAAATGTTACACCTTTTTAGAAAAAAATAAAAAAATTCATAAAATTGAACTAGACGATTTTACGAATTATGCACCCAACGACCATAAATCAGATAATTACGACAACGAGGTTCTCAAAAAACTCATCAACGAATCTTTAGAAAAATTACCTGCAAAATGCAAAACAATTTTTGTGTTGAGTCGCTTTGAAAAAATGAAAAATAAAGAAATAGCAGAACATTTAGATATTTCAGTAAAAACTGTTGAAAATCAAATGACTATAGCTATTGGAAAGTTAAATGCTGACTTAAAACCCAAGATTGAATACTTTTTTCCAGAAATGTTATTCTCCATTTTATTTTTTTTACAAATCTTTTAGGGGTTTTATCTTTTTTATTAGTCTATACTTTAAATTATGATAAATTATGTCTAATAGAGATTTACTAATTTCAAAAATATTAACTGATAATGCTAGTCAGGAAGAGCAAAATGCTTTTCAACTTTGGCTTGAATCATCAAGTGATAATCAAAAATATTTTGAGAGTCAAAAATTAATTTGGGATTTAGTTGAAAGCAGTAAGATAGTTCCTACGGTAGATGTTAATGCTGCTTGGAACAAATTTAACACTTTGAAAGAAGAAGCAAAAATTATTCCACTAAGACCCTTTTTACTATATAAAATTGCTGCGGTATTTATTGTTTTACTTGCATCTACGCTTTTGTTATTCTTGTTTGTTGAAAATGAATCAGGAAAACAAGTTGCTGCCAAGAAAAAAGTAGAACAAAAGCAAGCAATAGAATTGCAAAACAAAATTGAACTAGCTGAAAAAACGCAAAACACAAATTTTGTTGACTTGACACGATTTCGCAAGAAAAAAGATTCTGTTAAAACACACGAAGTATTTTTACCAGACAATTCTGTAGCTCAACTAGAGGAAAAAAGCGAAATCAAATTAATTAATTTTAATCCAAATCAAACGCGTATCGCAAGTTTGTCTGGTGCAGGAATGTTTGACATTAAACCACAAGACAAAGATTTTGTGTTGGAAACTGAAGAATTAAAATTAATTGTTCAAGGAACTAAATTCAATATCGACGCAGCAACGGAAGAAAATAAATTTGTAGTCATTACCGTTGAAGAAGGATTTATGCAAGTCTTTGAAAAGGCAAATCCAGAAAATAAAATTTCTATTTCTTCCAATCAAAAATATGTTTACGATGTAGTAAACCACAAATTTTCTGAAATCAAAAGTGAAAATAAAAGAAGAAAATTATTTAGAAACCTATTTAAATCAAGAGATTAATCTAAATCCACTACCAAAAACCCAAATATGAATAAAACTAGTTACATATTACTATCTTTCGTTTTTTTTGTATGCTTTTTTCTTATCTTCAAAACCTTGTCCTTTGATGCACAAACTGGTGATGAAAAATTAGATAAAAAATTAAACGAAATCAATGCTAAAGCAATTACAAATATTGATGAATTTAAAAGTCAAATTGCATTAAAATATCAAACTTCAGAATCAGAAGTTGCTAAATTATTAAAAATTATGGAACCAGCAGAAATACTTTTCTCTTATGAAATTTCAGCAGTAAGTTCTACTCCAATTGATAAAATTATTGAAACCTACAAAAAGAACAAAAATGAAGGTTGGAATGTTGTTATTAGTGAAATTGGAATTCAAAAAAATTCGAAAAAATTTAAGGAATTGAAAAATCTATCAATTTACAATGATCAAACAATTGATGATAGTTCATTAAGTCAAAATAAATAATCAATTTACGTGTTGGGGAAAAATATACTATTTAAATTACAATTACAAATAAAAAAAGCAAGCTCATCACTTGCTTTTTTTGCGTTTATGAAGTTTTAGAACTGTAAAATATAATTATTTACTTTTTCCAATTTAATTGTAGTTTCTGGACCATGTCCTGGCAAAACGACGGTATTTTCATTCAATGTAAAAATCTTCTCAAAAATAGTCTTCTTTAAAATTTCCATACTTCCACCTGGTAAATCAACACGTCCAAAACTACCTTTGAATAAAATATCTCCTCCAATCAAAAAATTATTTTCTTCATTGTAAAAGGCAACATGTCCAGGTGCGTGTCCTGGCCCGAAGATTACTTTTAACTTCATTTGTCCAAATTGCAACAACTCCTCATCTTTGAAAAAATAATCAGGCTGTGGTGATTCCTCATAAGCATCAAAGCCATAAAGATGCGCATAATTTGAAACTGAATTCAATGTTGGTAAATCTAATTCATGCATGTAGAAATCAACATTGTACGTATTTTTCACAAAATTATTTCCTAAAACATGATCAATATGGCAATGAGTATTGAGCAATGCTTTTAAATTTAATTCATTCTCCGTAATAAACTCTCTCAATTCATTTTTTTCTTCGCGTGAGTAACATCCTGGATCGATAATAAGCGCATTACTTTGTTCATCACTCAAAACATAAGTGTTTTCCTGAAAGCCATTGAAGGTAAATACATTAATTTTTATTGACATTCTGTAAATTTAAGTCAAAACTACACATTTTTTTTTCGTGGCACTTTATTTGTAGAGATAATATTTTAATTTTGTGAAAAAATTGTAATTATGAAATTTATTCTTCTTTTTAGTATCAGTATCGTTTTTGTTAGTTGTGGAGTTAAAGTTCCCTACACAGATGAAATCAAAAAAGAGTATAATTTAGATGAAAACAGTCTGAAAAAAGTACAGTTTTTTACTTCCGCAACAATCATTTTGCAGCGCAAAAATTCTTTAGAAAATCAAGGAACAACAGAAAGTGGAGCTTTGGTAACCAACGAAAATAGTGTTGAAAATAGAGTAATTATTCCTGTAAACACAAAATGTATTTTTGAAAAAATGGAAGCAAATGGAGATTTACATGTTCGCTTCGAAACAGGACAAAATAAAACTTTACGATTTGCTATTCGTAAAGGTCAAAATAGTGGAAGGTATTATTTGCAAGCAACTTGGGATCAAAATAAAGGAGGTCAATTAGATTATGGAAACATGACTTATTACGCCACTTCTGAATCAGGAAATGCACATTTAAAAGTAATTACCAAGAAACTTAAAAAAGTGCGACGTAAAGATCGAGTTGTAAAAGGATTAAAAGTCTAAATAAAAATAAAAACCGTTAAGCACAACATTAACGGTTTTTTTGTGTTATTTAATGAATAAATAAATTTAATATGCTTAAAAAGATTTCATTTATAACACTTTTTGTTGCTTTCCTTTTATCTTGCAAAAAAGATAAAATTGAAGATATTTCTGAAGCAGAACTACTTAACTTATCCAAAGACACCACGGGTTTTGTTTGGTTTAAGAACAAAGATTCCTTATTTGCAAAATCAAGTGGTTCTGGACATTCATTTGCTTTTCTAAAAACAAGATACAATAGCATTGCCAAAACACAACTTGGAAGCGACGGAAAAGTACTACCAAACGCAGTGTTTCCAGAAGGATCTTTGATTGTAAAAGAATTATTTAGTGATTCCAATACACTTTCACGTTATGCGATTTTATACAAAAAATCGAGCAGTAATTTTGCAGATGAAAAAGGATGGATTTGGGGTTATGTAAATTCTGATGGAACCGTTGCTGAAGCTGCAAGTAAAAAAGGTACATCTTGTATTTCTTGCCACAGTCAAACTGGGCAAATTGACTATCAATTGATGAATAAATTTTATCCATAAAAAAAGTCGAACATTACTGTCCGACTTCCATTTTTATTAAACTTAAATTATTCTACTGTAACAGATTTCGCTAAGTTACGTGGTTGATCCACATTACAACCTCTCATTACTGAAATATGGTAAGAAAGTAATTGTAAAGGAACTGTTGCCAATAATGGAACTAAATTCTCATCCGTTTCAGGAATTTCAATCACGTGATCAGCTAAATCTCTTACTTGAACATCACCAGCAGTTACTATGGCAATAATTTTTCCTTTTCTAGCTTTTACTTCTTGAATATTACTTACAACTTTTTCATACGATGTACCTTTTGTAGCAATTACGAATACTGGCATTTCTTCGTCAATTAATGCAATTGGGCCATGTTTCATTTCCGCCGCTGGATACCCTTCAGCATGAATGTAAGAAATTTCTTTTAATTTCAATGCACCTTCCAATGCAACAGGGAAAGAACTATTTCTACCTAAATATAAAGCATTTTTAGCATCTTTGTAGATAGCTGCAATTTCTTTTATTAGTGGGTCGCTTTTTAAAATTTCTTTCACTTTATTTGGAATTGCTTCTAAATCAGCCAACATAGTGTGAAATAAAGAATCACTGATTGTTCCTTTTTTATTAGCAAGTGATAGCGCCAACAAAGTCAAAATTGTAACTTGAGCAGTAAACGCCTTTGTTGAAGCAACACCAATTTCAGGTCCTGCATGCGTGTAAGAACCTGCATCCGTAATCCTTGAAATCGACGAACCAACAACATTACAAATCCCTAAAATAGTTGCACCTCTTGATTTAGCTAATTCCAAAGCGGCTAAAGTATCAGCAGTTTCACCAGATTGAGATACTGCAATTACAATGTCATTTTCATTAATAATTGGATTTCTATAACGGAATTCACTTGCATATTCAACCTCTACATTAATTCTTGCCAATCCTTCAATCAAGTATTCACCAACCTGACAGGCGTGCCAAGAAGTACCACAGGCAACCATAATAATACGGTTTGCATTGATTAATTTATTCTGATAATCTTTTAATCCACCTAGAGAAACCCAACCTTCCTCGGCGTTCAATCTTCCTCTGAAACAATCGTGAATAGAACGAGGTTGTTCGAAAATTTCTTTTAACATAAAATGCTCAAAACCACCTTTTTCAAGTGCTTCTAATTGCATTTCTAATTTTTGAATATATGGAGTTTTCTCTTGATTTGATAAATGTAAGATTTTTAAACCTTCATTTAAGTCTACAACTGCGATTTCCTCATCATTCAAATAAACAACTTGTTTGGTATACTCAACGATTGGAGTTGCATCAGAGGCTAAGAAAAATTCATTATCCTCTCCAATTCCAACTACCAAGGGACTACTTTTTCTTGCCGCCACTAATTGATTTTGGTTTGATTTTGATAAGACAACTATCGCATAAGCACCTGTTACTTCTAATAATGCATGTCTTACAGCCTCAACCAAGTCAATCTTTTCAGTTTTCATGATGTCATCAATCAAGTGAACTAAAACTTCAGTATCTGTCTCACTTTTAAATTGATAACCTCGAGAAATTAACTCTTCTTTTATTACATCGTAATTTTCGATAATTCCATTATGAATTAAAGCAATATCGCCATCATTACTAAAATGAGGATGAGAATTGGTATCATTTGGTAAACCATGAGTCGCCCAACGAGTATGACCAATTCCTAAATGTCCTTTGATATTTTTTCCAGCTGCAAATTCTTCTAAATTTGCAACTTTACCTTGTTTTTTGTAAATATTTATTTCGCCTTGGTCTAATAATGCAATTCCAGCACTATCGTAACCACGGTATTCTAATCTTTTTAATCCTTTAATTAGAATTGGATAGGCTTCTTTTTTTCCAATATATGCAACGATTCCACACATTTTATTTAAATTTTAATAGTTAGTATAAATGATATGTATTTTTGGTTTGTTTTTATTGTCTGTATCTGTCCCGTTAAAAACAATTCTTTCCACTGAACTTAACATTTTTGTTGGTGATAAATATACACCCAAGTTTTCAATTTTTTGATTCACAACTTGCTGCACATAATCTCTCACATCCAATTTATAACTTTTTGTAATATCACTGTATTCAGCAGTAACATTTAGGTTATATAAATTGTCGTCGGTCGATTTAATTCGAGTTGCAGCTGTAAGTATTGCACTTGGAAATAAATTACTTTGAGAATAATAACTCACTGGAAGTTCCAAAATTGCTTGATGAATTACGGCATTTTTTGGAATATTATTAATTGTGGAAAATTTTACTACTGCACGAGATTTATTTGCTTGGGCGTAAAATGACTTTTTTCCCAAACTCGGATTTGCAATCACATTCGCCACATTAGTACCTGAATTATTAATTGTAACATGATTAAAATCAGCACACTCGGAGTTTATTAGGAAGTCAAATGTTTTTGTCAAACCTGCTTGTTTATAATAAATTGTTAGTTTAGACAATGGGTCTTCCAAGTTAAAATACATGATGGCTCCTTTATTCTGAGCTTGAGTTCCATTGTTTACACGCACATTTAATCCTTTAAAATAAGAAGTAAATGCTTCGTTGGAAGCAAAATTAGAAGGGTTTGTACTTGCCTCTGTAATCAAAGAAAGAGCAATTGTTGGATCTAAAAATATTCTCAATTGACTTTCAACAGTTTCAGTTCCAATGATGGTAGTTCCATCCGGGTTTGGAGTGATTATTTCATTTGCACTCATCACCCAATTGGAACTTTTTACAGCCTTAGTTTGAAATGAGTAATAGGTCGAATCTTTGTAAATATCCTCGTTTAGCTCATATACTTCAATTTTTTGAGGATCCAAATCTCCATAAATTCCCCTATATTCTAAACCTAAAACAAATGAATCAATAACAATTTCACTCAAATCTCCAAAATCAGGATTAAAACCTGGTAACCTAAATTGCGTATAAAACTCAGATTCAACTGTTCCAAATTCAGGATCGTTGTATGAACCTAACATGGCAACAGATAAATTACTGGAGATCAACGAGTCTTCTACAATGGTGTAGGTTTCTAGCTGAAAGGTATCTACACCTTCGCTTTCCAAAAACAAAGATGAATCTAATCCATCTTTTCCAATGTTTGTAGTTTCTTTTTTACAAGAAACTAAACTCAATAAACTTAGGCCAATTATTAAAAAAATGTTCTTTTTCAATGATAAAATATTTTAAACAAGTACTTCTTCTTCAATTACTTTATCAAAAAATTCAGACAAGGTTTTCGTTTGAAATTCTTCTGCCACAAAACCTTGTTTCAAACATACAGCTTCATCATACAAAGATTTTGTAATTGGATGAATTTTTTCTGTCCCTAAAGATAATGCATCTGCATACTTAAAAATTGTACGTATTACATTTTCGTATGAAGTGTCTTGCATTTCTGCAATTAATTTTTTGTCAAAGCCGTCAAATTTAAGTTTTTCAGGAAAACGAACATCCCAATTAATGTTAATTTCCTCATCGTACAAACTTAAAATCACTTTTGAATCCGAAAAATGTGGATCCTTATTGTATATTTTTTTTATGTAAAGCGGCATTAATGAAGCCATCCAACCGTGACAATAAATCACATCTGGTTTCCAACCCAATTTTTTTACTGTTTCCAAAACACCACGACAGAAAAACATACTTCTTTCGTCATTATCTGGATAGAAAACACCTTCATCATCCGTTAAAGTGTTTTTTCTATCATAAAACTCTTCATTATCTATGAAATAAACTTGCAAACGCGCAGATGGAATAGAAGCTACTTTTAAAATTAAAGGATGATCCTTATCATCAATTATAATGTTCATCCCAGACAATCTAATTACTTCGTGTAATTGATGTCTTCTTTCATTGATACAACCAAATTTTGGAGTAAAAACTCGAATATCTTTACCTGCCTCTTGAATACTTTGTGGTAATCGACGTGTGAAATTAGAAATTTCGGATTTTTGTACAAAAGGTGCGATTTCTTGTGAAACAAAAAGAATCTTTTTTTTCTCCATAGAAGTTAAATGATTGTTTAATTTATTGCGCAAAATTAAAAAAAAATTACGTCTTTTCCAAAAAAGATTTTAGATTTGTAAGTTTTTACTTTCTTTATCTCTAGAATAAATTGAAAATACTTCGTAAGACCTTTGAAATTGAGCAAATAATTGCTGACTTAAAGTCTAAAAATCAAGAAATTGGCTTTGTTCCAACAATGGGTGCATTGCACGCTGGACACCTTTCTTTGGTTGAAAAATCTGTGGAAGAAAATGCAGTAACCATTGTCAGTATCTTTGTTAATCCAACGCAATTTAATAATAGTGATGATTTTGATAAGTACCCGATTACAATCGATGAAGATATTAAATTACTAGAAAAAACAAATTGCGATTATGTTTTTTTACCAACAAAGGAGGAGATTTACACATTAGAATATGTTTTCCCAGAAATAAATATAGGACTCTTAGATCAAATGATGGAAGGCAAACACCGTCCAGGACATTTTAAAGGAGTGATGCAGGTTGTTTATCGATTCTTTGAGGTAATTCGTCCAAACAAAGCATATTTCGGCTTAAAAGATTTTCAGCAAGTTGCTGTTATCAAAAAAATGACTGATTTTTTCCAACTTCCGATTGAAATTATTGCTTGTACCACCGTACGAGAAAAGGATGGATTGGCAATGAGTAGTAGAAATTTACGTTTGAATCCTGGTCAACGAATGGAAGCACTTTTTATCTACGAATCATTAATTTTAGCTAAAAATTTAAGTTCAAAATTATCACCAAAAGAAATTATTAAGATAATAAACGATGTATACTCAGAATCGAGCTTAAAACTTGAATATTTTGAAATTATTAACGCTGAAAACTTTGAGATTCTCAGAGAAGAATGGAATTCTAACTCCATTGCATGTGTAGTCGCGTATGTAGGCGAAATTAGGTTGATTGACAATATGTATTTATTGAAAACCGAAGACTAAACTAATGAGCTTTCTTAGTTTAGGGAAAATGAAACCTTTCAATCAGAAAATTAATATTACTTTTGAGACAAAATTTATAAAAAGGCATGTTAATTCAAGTTCTAAAATCTAAAATTCACCGCGTAAGAGTTACGGAAGCAGATTTAAATTACATAGGTAGTATAACCATTGACGAAGAGTTAATGATTGCTTCCAATATGATTGAAGGAGAAAAAGTTCAAATTGTAAACATTAATAATGGTGAGCGATTTGAGACCTACATTATCAAAGGCGAAAAAAAATCAGGAATGATTTGTTTGAATGGACCTGCAGCTAGAAGGGTTGCTGTTAACGACTTAATTATTATTATTTCTTATGCATTACTTGATTTCGAGGAGGCAAAAAAATTCAAACCAAGCATTGTGTTCCCAAATGAACAAACAAACTTAATTTCTTGAAAAAAATCATTCTATTTCTACTAAAAACAATTCTTCCCCTTGCTATTGGAATTTACTTAATCTGGTATTTTTTTGAGGGGATGTCGCAAGAATCTTTCAACTACTTCAAAAAAGCTTTGGGAGAGGCAAATTATTTTTGGATTATTTTGGCATTAATATTAAGTTTTTTTGCCTATTTATCACGTGCCTATCGGTGGAAATATATGTTAGAATCTTTAGGATACAAAACTTCTTTTTGGAATAGGTACCACGCAATGATGGTAGGGTATTTAGTCAATTTAACCATCCCAAGGGCTGGAGAAGCAACACGTGCAGTCATGTTATACCGTTCCAATGAGGTTCCTTTTTCGAAGGGATTTGGCACAATCATAGCTGAGCGTGCGGTAGATTTTGTTATGTTATTGTTGGTTTGCTTAATTACATTTTCCTTAGCTTACAATGATTTTGAAACTATTTTCCATCAGATTCAAGCGCAGTTCAATGATAGTAGTAACACAGAAAACGGACAACTAATAAAGTTTATCATATATCTTGCATTGGGTTTTCTGTTTGTATGCTTGCTTCTCTTAATTGTTTTTAATCCCGTGTTCAAAAGAAAATTACTTAATTTTATTCAAGGAATAATAAGTGGATTTTTCTCGATTTTTAAAACAAAAAAAGCAGTTCAATTTATTGCACATACCTTAATTATTTGGGTTTTATATATTCTGTATTTCGGAATTGCCTTTTTAAGTTTGGAGGAAACAAGTCATTTTCCTTTGGAAGGAATATTGTTGGGATTTATAGCCGGAGCCTTAGGTATTTCATTTACAAATGGCGGGATTGGTACCTTTCCATTATTGGTCGCACTAGTAGTCGTATTTTATTTAGGAGAAGAAAATCCGAATGCTACAGCTATTGGAAATGCTCTCGGTATGTTGATTTGGGTTTCTCAAACAGTATTTTTGATTATTCTTGGATTAATTTCATTAATTTTACTACCAAAGAATTTTGATAAAGAAACCACAGATGTCGAGAATTAGTTACGTTAAATCAAAAATTGTAAGTTTAGACGAAGCAATCTTAAAGGTAAATGCTTGGAAAATGAAGCAGCATAAAATTGTCTTTACAAATGGTTGCTTTGACATTCTTCACTTGGGACATGTAAGTTACTTAGCTCAAGCGGCTGATTTAGGTTCAAAATTAATTGTTGCCCTTAATACAGATGCATCTGTCAAAAAGCTAGGAAAGGGTGAAGATCGACCAATAAATAAAGAGCAGGAAAGAATGCAGGTCATCGCATCCTTGGCTTTTGTAGATTTAGTAATCCTTTTCAAAGAAGAAACACCTTTTGAAACCATTCAAGCCTTGTTACCAGATGTTTTGGTAAAAGGAGCGGATTACGATCCAACAATTAAGGACAAACTAAATAAAAAATACATTGTAGGTTCAGATCTTGTTTTGGCAAACAATGGACTTGTTAAAGTAATTGATTTAGAAGATGGCTTTTCAACAACCAAGCTTATTGAAAAAATTAAATCTTAATCTTTTCTTGGCACAACTCAACCAGTAAACCATCCGTACTTTTAGGATGTAAAAATGCAATTATTTTATTGTCAGCACCTTCTTTGGGACTTTTGTGAATTAGTTCAAAACCTTCTCCTTCCAAACGAATTATTTCTGACTCTATATTTTCCACATCAAAGGCAATGTGATGAAATCCTTTTCCTTTCTTTTCTAAAAATTTTGCAATTGGAGAATCACTATTTGTTGCTTGTAATAATTCAATTTTACTTTCACCAATTTGCAAAAACGCTGTTAATACGCCTTCTGATTCAACTACTTCTTGCTTGTATGACTTTGTATTAAGAAGTCGCTCATATACCTTCAATGACTCCTCAATATTATTTACTGCAATGCCTAAATGTTCAATTTTTCTCATTTTATTTCCAAAAAAAAACCCTGAATAAAAATCCAGGGTTTGCAATTAAAATATTTTTTTATCCTTTGAAGAATTTTTCTGTTTTATTGTCGTAATTGATGTAGTAAGCACCTTTCAATAAATTTTCACAATTTACTGAAGAACCAAAACCTTTCTTCACGATGTTTCCATACGCATCAAAAATTTCATATTTGGTTTCTACCGGTTTGCTGTTAGCAGTAAAATTAATTACTGTTTTCACCTTGATTGGATTCTTTTCAACATTAGGTGAAGAAGAAGCAAATTTAACTTCTTTTGATGTCTTTTTTGCACCAGAATGGTCAATTTGAGCAACACGAACTGTATTTTCTCCAGAGTGAGGTATCACTTGAAATTCGTAAGAATTTTCATTTGAACCAGATTTTCCCTTTCCTTGTACTTCTCCGATTTCAACCCATTTATTCCATCTGTACTGTTCGATAATGAATGGTAGCTTACCTTGTTCGTTGGTTGTTTTCCACAAAAGCTTTCCTGAGTTAGATACCTCCATTTCAGTAACTTTAAATGTACTTCTAGGCAATAATACTTCAGGATTTAAAATTTTAGGCTTGCAACCATCATTATGCTCGATAACTATAAAAACTGGTTCACCAATCTCGATGTTAAAAAGAGAAAAATCGATTTCAAAAGCACTTGAACTTGTACCACCTGGCATAACATCACCATTTACAGTCACTTTTGTAGCGCAAAAACCAAATCCGTCACCATCTTCAGGATTCTGAACGTAAAGGTTTTTTCCTTGATAACTACCTTCTATTGAAAGCGCTGACCAAGCTATATTATTGAAAACCAATAAAAAAGAAAATGCTAATAAAAATTTCATTCTGCTTATTTAATGTGTAATGTTCTTTTTGTTAGGTGCAAGTTTAATACAAATTTTTGGATTGACAAATTTTTTTAGTGCTTTTTTCTTAAATTTTATTGGCTTTTAATTATTTATCATCAAAAAATACATCATTTATCGTCTGAATTTAGCATTTTATTTTTGCTTAATGGCAAAGAACAAAGAAGCGGAACAAGACCAAAAAAACTCTCAATTTGATCAAAAATTAATAGATTCAAGATGAAATAAGGATTTTTTTCGTATTATTGTATTCTTGAAATAACATATAAATTGTACCATGAAAAAGATTTTATTTGCTACATTCCTAGTTTTATTGATGTTTTCCTGCTCTGAAGATAAGAAGAAATTTGAACATGCAGGAGGTATCTTTAAGATGTGTTTGACGGATTTTCCATCTACCAATATTGCACGCGAAGTTACTGATGTTCATTCCGCTAATGTGATGTATCAAGTTATGGAAGGTTTGGTTTCTTTTAATGGAGATGATTTAAAAGTTGTGCCTCAACTAGCAGAATCTTGGAAAGTTTCTTCTGATAATTTAACGTATACTTTCAAACTTCGAAAAGATGTATTGTTTCACGAAAACGAGATTTTAACTTCAAAATCAGATAGATTACTTAGTTTGGAGGATGTTATTTTCAGCTTCGAATTGGCTTGTAAAAAGGACAAAGATGGAAATCCAACACCTGCCTACACCTCTTTTTTTAAAGGTACAATTAAAGGAGTAGATGATTTTCATTCAGGAAAAGCAAAAACTATTAGCGGCCTGAAATCAAAAGACAATGAACTTACTATTGAATTACAAAATCCAGATGGAAATTTCCTGAACAAGTTAGCGAATATTAATGCTTCTATTGTTTCAAAAAAAATATGTGAAGCTGAAAAGGAAGAATTAATGATTGGTACGGGGCCATTTGTCTACAAAGGAATAGATGAAAAGGCAGAAACTCCTAAAGTTACCCTTGTTAAAAATGAAGATTATTATTTGGTTGACAAAGATGGAAATTCACTTCCATACCTTGATGGTGTAGAGTTTTTTGTTGTAACCAAAAAGTTAGATGAATTAAATATGTTTGAAAAAAATGAAATTCATTTCATTTCAACCTTGCCTACAAGCAGAATTTCAGCCATGTTAGAAGGAAGAATTAAGGACTTCAACACAGTTCCTCCCTTACTTATTTTAAGAAATAATCCCTTGTTGGCAACTAACTATTATTTCTTTAATATGGAAGATAGTCGTTTCAAAGATGTACGAGTAAGGCAGGCTTTTAACTATGCAATTAATCGAAATGAAATTACACAAAATGTACTGCGAGGACAAGCTTTTGAAAATGGAATTTATGGAATGGTACCACCACTTTCAAGTTCATTCAGAGGCTATGATTTTAAAGGTTTACGAGAAGTTTCATACGATTACGACCCTGAAAAGGCAAAACAACTGTTGGCCGAGGCAGGTTACCCTAACGGAAGTGGATTTGGATCAGTAACGCTTCGTGTAAATGTTGGTGATGTGCATTCTGCAGTCGCTGAAGAAATGTCAAGTCAACTCAGCCAGACTTTGGGAATTAACGTGAACATTGACGCCTCATCCTTTGAACAAAAAAACGAAGATGCGTCTAATGGAAAAGGAGATATATTTCGTTCGGCTTGGTTTGCAGATTATGTTAGCCCGGAATCTTTCTTAATAAATTTTTATGGAAAAATTGTGCCAAAATCAAAAAATGACCCTTCTATGGTGAACCAATCTCGTTACAGAAATGCAAAATTTGACGAACTATTTGAAGCTGCGAAAAAAGAATCTAAAAAGAATGAAAGTCTAAGATTATTTGCTGAGGCGGAAAAAGAACTGATGAAAGATCCACCCATGATGGTTTTGTGGTATAATGGTGATATTCAATTACTTTATTCGAAAGTTCGAAATTTTCACGAAAATCCTTTGAATCATTTCACATTGCGTGAAGTTTACTTAAAAGATTGGACAAAAGAAGAATACGAAAGTAGTTTGAAAAATAAGTAGAGATTAAAATATTCAAAAATTTATGCCATATAAAATCAAATCCGAAATCGGAACAACTATTATTTTATTAGTTTTTTCTTTATTTATTTATTCGTTCAGTTTTGGACAATACACGCAAACTGTTCGAGGAAGGGTTTTTGATAACGAGACGAAGGTTTCACTTGTTGGAGCAAAAATTCAAATTTTCACCAATGATTCTACAAAAGTATATAGAAGTTTGACGAATGAGTTGGGCGAATTTGAAATAAAATCCGTGCCAATTGGAAAACATAAATTACAAGCTAAATATGCTTCTTACGAGACAAAGGAATTGGTCGTCGAATTGAATACAGGAAAGGAAAATATATTGGAAATCCCCATGCAAGAAGAGTTTCTTGAACAGGAGGTTGTAAACGTTGTTGCAAGAAAAAAAGGAGAAACCATTAATGAATTAGCACTTATTTCCGCTCAACAATTTAGTGTGGAAGAATCAAATAGGTATCCTGGTTCTCGCTCAGATCCTGCTCGAATGGCATCAAATTTTGCTGGGGTTCAAGGAGCAGATGATTCAAGAAATGATATCATTGTGAGGGGAAATTCTCCTCTTGGAATTGTTTGGAAAGTAGAAGGTGTTGATATTCCGAATCCTTCACACTTTGCAATTTCGGGGAGTACTGGTGGACCAGTAACAATTTTGAACAATAAAATTTTAGGAAATTCTGATTTTTTCTTGAGTGCATTTCCTGCAGAATATGGGAACAGTATATCAGGAATATTTGATTTAAAATTGAGAAATGGAAATAACAAAAATCATGAATTTACAGGGCAATTTGGTTTTTTAGGTACCGAATTACTTGCAGAAGGACCTTTATCAAAAAATGGAAAATCAAGTTATTTGATGATGGGGCGTTACTCAACCTTAAGTTTATTCAAAACCTTAGGAATTCAAATTGGAACCGACGCAGTGCCTGAATATGGAGATGTTGCTTTTAAATTTAATTGGCAATTGAAAAAAGGTGGAAATTTATCTTTCTTCGGAATGGGAGGGAAAAGTAATATCGAAATCATGATTTCTGAGCAAAAAGAATACAGTTCTGAATTTTATGGAGAAGGTGACAGAGATCAGTATTTTGGAACTTCCATGGGTGTTACTGGATTTGTTTATAAAAAATCACTCAACGAAAAAACATTTTTCAGTTCAACTTTAGCATATTCCTTAGAAGAACAGCATTCGAATCACAATTATTTAATTAGAACCTTGGATACGATAACTGAAAATGGAGTTACTCGCTTCCCTATTTCTGTGGATTCAATTTACCCTTTGATGGGTTATTCATTTCGGGTTGGACATTTATCCTCCTATAGTTCAATCAACCATAAATTTAACAATCAACACCTTATAAAGTTTGGGTACAATATTGAAAACCAACAGTATAATATGATTGATTCAGCTTTGAATGTCAATCATACTTTGTTCGTAAATCGCTGGAATTACCAAGGAAATGCTTTTTTAATCCAACCTTTTGTGCAATGGAAATGGCGAATTTCAAGTAATATGGATCTCACGGCAGGTGTTCACAGTCAATATTTTACTTTAAGTAAAAGTTTTAGTCAAGTTGAACCACGACTTGCTTGGAAATGGAGGCTTAAAAACAATCAATCTATTGGAGCTGGAGCTGGAATTCATAGCCAAATGCAACCAATTTACACCTATTTGTATCATCAATTTGATTCGCTTTCTCAGAAAAATGTGCTACATAATAAAAATATGGATTTCACAAAAAGTTTTCATTCTGTGATTGCGTACGAGAAATTCTTTTCAAAAAATTTACAAATTAAAACAGAGGCATATTATCAATCGCTTTACAATGTGCCAGTTACAATTACTCCATCAGCATTTTCTTTGATAAATCAGGGAAGTGGTTTTGCGCGATTCTTCCCAGATTCTTTAGAAAATACAGGAACTGGTTACAATTATGGTTTAGAATTAACCGTTCAAAAATTCTTTGACAAATCTTTCTTTTTTCTGTTTTCTGGCTCCTTGTATGATTCAAAATACAAAGGCAGTGATGGCATATTGCGAAACACTTCTTACAATGGAACGTATACCATCAATATTTTGGCAGGAAAAGAATTTAAATTAAACGAAAAACAAAGTATTTCATTGGGAATCAAAACTACCTATTCTGGAGGAAGACGATACGGATATGTTGATTTAGATGCATCAAGATTACTAAATGAAGTTATTTTTAAAGATTCTGCATTTAATGAAAGACAGTTTAAGGATTATTTTCGCTTCGATTTAAAAGTAAATTGGAAATATAATGCTCGTTCCATGACGCATGAAATCGGATTAGACCTAGTGAACTTATTTAACACGAGAAATCTTCTTGGTTTGGCTTATGCGCCAAATTTGGCTGACCCGAGTGCTGAACCAATTGCAGAAAAACAACAATTAGGTTTCCTACCTTTGTTTTATTATAAGGTTGATTTTAAAATAAGAAAAAAAGATTAATCAATGGTTAAAAGGCTGCTACTAATGAAGCAATATTAGATTTTAAGAAATAAAAAATCACAATAAACCGACTAAAATAAAAAGTACAGTTTTTTCTTTCAAAAGCTCCATTTTTAGTTATAAATTTAATCTAGCAAATATGATTGTGTATTATTGTGAATAACATTTATCAACTTGGAGTCGCAGGCCTCTTGCTTTTGCTTGTTCATTCTGTGCCTTTTAGTCCATCTTGTGCACATTTATTCTTTTTTAAATAAGGGATTTGAGGCCATCTATCACAGAATATAGGTACATTGCGTTATGATCCTTTTCATACGTAGCAGTTGTAATTGTAAGTTTCGGATAGTTTCTTAAAAAAGTCCCGAGAGAATCAATCATTAATAGATGGTGATCTACATATTCTCTAGGGCCGTCGAAAGGAATTCCTTTTGAAATGAATATGTTGTTTTTATAATTTGAGTCAAGTTCTTTTTCTACATGCTTTATGGCATCTCCCTCATTATACCATATACTAGGATCATAAATTTGAAATGCGGAAAACGATTTTTGTATAGGAAGTATATAGGCACAAAAATATCCCCCGCTTGAGTGTCCCATTAAGGTGTTGAAACCCTTTGTGCTATACTCTTTATCAACGAATGGAAGCACTTCATTTTCAAGAAACTGCAAAAATTTTAGCCCATTTCCAGTTATAGAAGAATTAAAATATCCAATGGTATCTTTATTACCTTATCCGTCAACTTTTGAATCAGTGAAAGTTAAATCATTAATTCTGTGAAATCGGTCAATGTGGGGTTTGCCGACCACTATTACTTCAGGAATAGTACCTTGGTTTTCAAATAATTCTTTTGCAAGCGTATAGCTTAACTCAAATCTATGCTCAGCATCTAAAACATAAACAACAGCAGAAGAGCTATCTTTGTGATAGTTAGTAGGAAGTCCCACCCAAATACTTCTTTTTTCCTTAAGAACTTTAGATTTTATCTGATGTACTTCAAAGCAATTTTGGCTATTACATGCCAGTGAAAAAAATAAGGAGAAAAAAAGGAGTAATATTTTCATAATGTTTGTCTGTTGTGCTTAGCGATTTGGCGATTGAGGCGAATGTTATGTACTTTTGTTTTTAAACTTTAATGAATTGAAAAATATCTTTTGCTCTGCTTTGTTTTTGTTTTCCGAAACTACTCCAAAGATCAGTATCTAATAAGCATTGCTATATGATTTCAGAACAATATTTCCTTTACCAGAAGTACCAAAATAATCTGTAATTGCAGTCACAGAAAATAATGGGTCACTTTTATTATTCAATTAAATTGATTTTTATAAGCTATTATTTATGAGTAAAATATTAATTTATTTTTTGTAAAACCTACTCGTTGTCCTCGCTCCTCGACTGTCTCACATTCATCGTTTGCTTGTTCACAACTCCAAAATTCCCGAGTACCCCTATTCAACGAATACCTTTAATTATTAATTCAAAACTACACTTTTATTTTTAAAATCCAACCCATCTTGTTTTTACATTCTCAAATAATCTTCAAGAAGTTTAAAGTCTATCAAGCATCATCCTTGTCCCAAATTGATTTTACTTTCTCATTTTGAGAAAAAATAACAACTACCAAAAAAATAAAATGCTGATTTACAACACATTAATCTTTTCGGCACACAAATCGCTTTCGTCAAAGAAAATTTAATGTATGTCAACAGCTTTAAAAAAACAATTGCCTAACATTGGCGTTTTGCGTGGCTTTCTTCCAAACGTATTTTTTTCCTTTTTTGATCTGGGTGGCATCTTATCGGTTTTGTGATCCATCGGAATTGAAGAACAATTTTTCTTTGAGCAATCCAAACGCACCAATATTATCCGACTTCTTTTATCAAATTTTGGATTCTCTTCACGAAACAAAATTTTCTTCCCAACAAGAGCTATTTTCTTTTATCTTAGAAAAAGCGGAAGAGTTTGGGATTTTGGAATTCATCTCCGAACTGCAACTAGAAATTAAAATCTATTTCACCCTTTTTGTATTAAATTACTGTGCTTCTAATCCATGTAGTAAAAATTTCACCCTGCTAGAACTATTAAGCAGTTCAAAAAACGACTACTTAAAAGCATGCTAATTATCTGATTTTTAATGCTGTAAAAATTTATTTCATTTTTTTTTAATTCATCTGTAACTTTTTAATGACTTGTAGGTCTAACAGAAAAACAAGCCGGTTTAGAACTTTAGTTTAATAAAAAGAAAGATGAAAACAAAAATATACACAGGAATAAGTATCTTAACATTATTGTTTAGTACAACATTAAATGCACAAGTAGAAAAAGATACCACACGTTTGAATTTAGGTGAAACAGAAGTTCTTATCATCAATACCAAAAAAGGAAAAATGATTGTTGATGGTGAGAAATTGGATACCATAAATGCAGCACCAGACAAAGACGACGATGATGATAGCCATGAAGGACATTGGGCAGGGCTTGATTTTGGAGTAACTACCTTGATGAATTCAAATTTCAAACCTTCCTTTCCAGGAAATAGCTTTTTGGAAAATGATCCAGCGAAATCCTATTATTGGAACATCAACATCATGGACCACAAGTTCAATATTTACAAACATTATGTTGGACTAACGACAGGTTTTGGGGTCAATTTTACTCAAATTGGAATCAAAAACAATCAAATTTTGATGGATTCACCTGATTCACTATACTTAATTCAAGATACCGTAAACAGGTATTCTAAAAATAAATTGAGAGGAACTTACTTACAAATACCCTTGATGTTAGAATTTAACACCAAAGCGGATGAAGAAAAATCATTTTATTTGGCAACTGGTTTAATCGGTGGAGTGCGAGTTGGTTCTGCCTTAATTCAAAAAATTGATAACGATAACTCAGATAATAAACTAAAAACCAAAGGAGCTTACGGCTTGAATCCATTCAAACTAGATGCTTCAGTAAGAATGGGTTACGGTGATTGGGGAATCTTTGCAAATTACGCTTTACTTCCATTGTTTGAAAAAGACAAAATGGTGGATGCATACCCATTAACTTTTGGAATGAGTTTAAATTTTTAAACCAAAAAGGAGTTAATTTTTCATATATATAGTTTAATTAATCCTGCTCATTTTTGGGCAGGATTTTTTTTGTTCAACACAGGTGGGACAAAAAATGAAAGAAAGTTTACAAAACTTGAATTACATTAAAAAATCCTGCTTAATTTCGCATAAAAATTTAATTATGATTGTATTCAAATTTGGTGGTGCATCAGTAAAAGATGCAAGTGCAATAAAAAATGTTGCTTCCATTTTAAGCTTGTTTTCAGAAGAGAAAAAATTGGTTGTAATCTCTGCCATGGGAAAAACAACGAATTTATTGGAAGAAATTATTCAAGCATTAAAGGAAAAGAACCATCAAAAATACGATTTATTACGTGAGCAATGTTATGATTTCCACCTAACAATTTTAGAAGAATTATTTCCTGAAAAACATTTTAAAATTTATCAGCAAATTGATTCCATTTTTGAGAAATTAGATGAAAAAAAGGAAGGTTATTTTTCCGATAATTTTGCATTCGAATACGATCAAATTGCTTCTTTAGGTGAGGTTTTTAGTACACTAATTGTTGAAGCCTTCTTACGTGAGCAAAATGAAAAATCAGTTTGGATTGATGCACGTAAATTAGTACGTACTGACAATAATTACCGAGATGCCAATGTGGATTGGAATAAAACCGAAGAGTTAATTACCACAAACGTATTGCCTTTATTTCAAAACTCAGATACCATAATTACACAAGGATTTGTTGGACATACAATGGAAGGTTTTACAACAACATTAGGTAGGGAAGGTTCAGATTACACTGCTGGGATTTTTGCATATTGTTTAAATGCAAAGAATGTAACAATTTGGAAAGATGTACCCGGAATGTTAAATGCTGACCCAAAATGGTTTGATGATACCATAAAATTAGATAAAATTTCCTTCAGAGAAGCGATTGAGTTAGCCTATTATGGAGCAAGTGTAATTCACCCAAAAACGATTAAACCTCTTCAAAATAAGAACATTCCTTTATTAGTGAAATCTTTTGTAAATCCTCATGCTGAAGGAACAACGATTCAAGAATCAACGGAATTTGACCACCTTATTCCTTCCTTCATTTTTAAAATGAAACAAGTGTTGTTTTCAATTACTCCGCGAAATTTTTCTTTTATAGTGGAAGAGAATCTAAGCAGAATTTTTAATCAACTTTCAGGAATTGGAACAAAAATTAATTTAATGCAAAATTCAGCCTTAAGTTTCTCATTTGCACTTGATCAAGAAAAAATTGACATAGAAGCAGTGTACAACTTATTCAAAGAAGAATATGAAATTAGGTACAATGAAAACCTTGAATTAGTAACCATTCGTCACTATAATTTGGAAACTATCGAACGCGTTACTGTGCAAAAAGAAATGATTTTGGAGCAAAAAACGAGGCAAACGATACGTATTTTGATGAAAGATGCTGTTTCATGAAAGATCTTGCCATGAAAAATACTTTCAATGAATAGGCTAAATTTAAACTCCTTTTTTACGCAGTTCGAAGTTTTGTCCTAGATACACTTTTCTTACTTGTTCGTCGTTTGCCAAATCTTCTGCTGTCCCAGATTTTAAGATTGCCCCTTCAAACAATAAATAAGCTCTATCGGTGATGGAAAGTGTTTCTTGTACGTTGTGGTCGGTAATTAATATGCCAATATTTTGTTTCTTAAGGTCTGAAACAATACTTTGAATATCCTCTACAGCAATAGGATCAACTCCAGCAAAAGGTTCATCTAACAAAACAAATTTCGGATTTGTTGCCAATGCTCTAGCAATTTCTGTCCTTCTTTTTTCACCTCCTGAAAGACGATTTCCAAGATTTTTTCTAACATGTGTTAAACTAAATTCCTCTAACAATTGCTCCAATCTTTCTTTTCTTTCAGGTTTTTTGAGATCAGTCATTTCTAAAATTGCGAGAATATTGTCTTCCACGCTTAATTTTCTGAAAACAGAAACTTCTTGGGGCAAATATCCGAGTCCAAGTTGTGCACGTTTATACATGGGATAATTGGTGATATCCAGATCATCCAAAAAAACAGAACCTTCATCAGGCCGAACCAAGCCAACAATCATGTAAAATGAAGTTGTTTTACCCGCACCATTTGGTCCCAATAATCCAATTATTTCACCTTGATTTACTTCTACAGAAACTCCCTTCACAACTGGTCTGCCTTTGTAAGTTTTTTTTATTTCGTGGGTATGAAGTTTCATAAAATGAGATTAAAAGGTAAATGACCATCTTGCACGTACACCCAAAGGTGAAATTTTTTCGTCTTTTGGCAAAAGGGGATCTAAATGTGTCATTCTCCAAACCAAATCAACTCTGAAAAATTTAAACATATTTTCAATTCCGACGGAAGTTTCTACATAAGGAACATTCCCAAAACGTCTGATGAAATTTGGAATTATCATTTCTTCACCATGACGGTCACTCAACGCCCCGTAAGCCATTCTACCTGAGCTCACTAATCTCCATTTTAATCGCTTAATCAAGGGCAGACGATCAAAAAATAAACCTTCCCAGTGATGTTCAACAAATCCACCAAGGTATTTATCAGATACAAATTCGAAATAATTCAATTTGTTGAAGGCACTGGTAAGTAACCAATAAGACTGATTTCCTTCGTGAACTTTTAAGAATGGATAAGCAACTGTTCCAAACACATATCCAGCATTAAAACCGTATTTTAAATAGCCCCAAACACCAACATTTCGATTATGAGTCATCGAAAATTCTAATTTTTGGTACGAAAAATCACTTCCTAAAAAGCCTTTCACACCGAAAATTCCTTGTAATGAAAAGACTGGATATTTAGAACGTAATGGAGTACGATCAAATGCACCAGAAATAAATTCTTCATCTTTAGTCCAGCGAATTCTTGCGGTAATTTCTGCACTTTGAACCTTGGATAAATCAATCACATTGCTATCGGCATCATACCGTTGAAATACTGCTAAACCAATTGGTACGTATTCTTTCCATTCAAATCCAGCAAAAGTGATTAAGTCTTTTTTAATGTCTTTTTCAAAATTAATTCCAACTTTGGATACAAAGGTTAACTTGTCCAAAGGACCATTTACCAAAAATGAATTGAAGGAAGAACCAGTCGCACTAGCCGAAGGGGAAAGTCCAATTTGTTCAAAATCATGATTGTAATAAGCAGTTAAAAGTCCACGCTTTTTTTGCGTAATATTCCACCTTACTTTAAAACCATATTTAAATTGTTGATCATCAAAGCCATAAAAAACTTTACCTCCAAGTTCTACTCGTCTTGAAAATTTATTGGAAGTTCGCAAAGCCAATCCCAGGCGGAATTTTTCAATTTGATTGAATCCGATAAGGGTAAATGCGTTTCCAATTTCAAGTTTCCCGATAGGCACATATCCCGTGGTTGCCAAGTAAGAAAGACTTTTTAAAGATTTAAACATGCTTGTATTTTCAAGGGAATCAATCATGTTTTCAATTCCTAATTCCTGAGTTGAGAGTGGAACGTGTCGGTGTTTTATCCAATAATTATCATCTCGGATTTGTGCGCTATCTAAATATTCAACCGTAGAGTTTGCTTTGTAAAATTCATCTTCACGCTTTTTATTGATAACATAATCTTTTCGAGTAGATGTTTTTCTTGCAAAAAAACCATAAACCTGTGACTTTTTGGTCAACTTTAGGTCAATTATTAATTTTTCCTTGGTCAACATCCAAACTTCTTTTTCAACCTGATTAAATTCTTGTTCGAAGTATAAATCTTGCACGTAATTAATATTTGCTCCAGGTGAAATTTTTGCGTTCACTTGTTTCACCGCATAGGTGGTATCGTGGATCCACATTTCTCCTTCAAGCGTCAAATCGCCTGATCGTTTTGGAACAAATCTTAATTTATAACACCATTGTTTACCAATAAAAGTGGAATCTTCTAAATAAAAACGATAAAAATTTCTGGCAAAATTAGAAACAGGACTGATAAATGAGCGTTCAAATAAAACAAGATTATTTTCATAAATATTCATGTCCAAATACATATCTCCCAAGATCTGATTGATTTGGAAATTGTCGACACCAGAAATTTTGGACGCAGAAATAACCTCTCTTTTCTTTTTTGGATTGTTTTTAAAATAGAAATTTGAAATGGATTCACTTAATAAAAAAGGCAAATAACTTTTTCCATTATCGGTTGAATCAAGGTATTTCATAACCATGTCCAATCGTTTTACCAGTGGATTATTTCCAAATTTATCGCCAATATTGTTGATATCAAACTGAATTTTATTGTACAATTCGTATTCAAAAGCATCTAATTTTTCTTTGTTATTGATGTCTTTGTGTTTGATAACACGTTTGTGTAGTCGCGTTGAGGGCAATTCATCAGGAGCCCTTGCAACAACTTCGTCTATTTCAACTGTGACAGATTCAAGTTTAATATTAATTTCTTGAGCTACGTCTTTTTTTACTTTAATGATTTTTTTTGCATAACCTGCAAAATAGACCTGTATACTATCTGTTCCGTAATAGGATTCTAGAACATAATTCCCAAGGGAATCCGAAATAGTCCCAATTTTTGAGTCGTAAAATTTTATTTTAACAAATGGTAGAATTTCGCCTGTTTTTGCATCTGTTACCTTACCATAAACCTTTGTTTGTTGCGCAAAGGTATTTATTGCAAGCATAACAAATAATGATATGAGGCAGAAAAACTTCATTAAACTACATTTAATTTATTTCTATTTTTTTCCACGCCAACAACCACGAAAATACTAATTTCGTAAAGTAAAACGATTGGAATTGCAACAATGATTTGACTTATTAAATCAGGTGGAGTAATTACCGCAGCCAAGATAAGTACTCCAACAATTGCGTGTTTTCGGTATTTTCTTAAGAAGCTTGGGGTAATAATTCCTAGTTTGGCAAATAAGTAGGCGACTACAGGAAGCAAGAACAACAAACCAGTGTAAAAAACAGTTGAAATAATTGTACTCATATAGGAACTTATGGTGAAAATATTTTCAACATCTTTTGAGATTTGGTAAGAACCAAAAAACTGCACGCATAGTGGAGCAACAATGAAGTATCCAAAGGAGATTCCTAAGAAAAACAATAAACTCACATAAAATACGATTCCTTTTACTACTGATTTTTCATTTTGCTTCAATCCTGGTTTTACAAAAGACCAAATTTGATAAAAAATGAAGGGAAATGAAATTACGATACCACCTATTATACTCATCATCAGGGCGTAAGAAAATTGTCCTGACATAGTTGTACTTTGCATTTTTACAGGAATTTCTTCGATGCAAATGTCAAAATATTCGCACATTAGTCTGAAAGTAACGAATTTTGGGTTTTTCATCGAAAGGAAAATGTTGTTCATTATCCATTCTTGAAACCACCACAAAGCAATTGAAACCACCAAAATTGAAATGGCAATTCTCACCAAACGCCATCTAAGTTCTTCTAGGTGATCTAAAAAGGACATGTTTTTACTTTCTTCCATAGGACTGCAAAATTAATGAAAGTGTTTGAATTTATTCCTTTTGATCAAAATAAGACGATAAATTTGAATGAGTATTTTATTTTTTAACGAAAACCATTTTTAAAACAGCTACAATTTTTTTTCTAAAAAGAAAAAGAATAAGTAGATATGGAATTATCATTAAATATAAAATTCCTGAATTGATATTTGTACCAAAAGAAGATTCATCCATTTCGGAACCTTGTTCTGCAAGTAATTTACACTGAGAACAACCTTGCGCATACACTTGTTGCAAACTGCTGTAAATGAATACAGTGAGCGTTAATAATATCAATTTAAATTTCATACTACAAAGTTACTTAATTTTTACTTTCGTATCAATCTTTTAACAAAAATAAATAACGTTGAATTGTATTTTCTAAGCCCAAATAAAGTGCATCTGAAATAATTGCATGTCCTATGGAAACCTCATCAAGAAATGGAATATTTTGTTTGAAAAATTTAAGGTTTTCAAGACTCAAATCATGTCCTGCATTGATTCCTAAGCCTATTTCCTTTGCATAATTTGCTGCCAAAACATATTCTTTAATTGCGTTTTCTGGATTTAAGCTGTAATTTTCAGCATAAGGACCAGTATAAAATTCAATTCTATCTGCCCCAGCTTTTTTGGCAAATTCAATATTTTCGAAATTAGTATCTACAAATAAGGAAGATCTTACGCCTAATTTTCTTATTTCTGAAAGTATATTTTGCAGTTGATCAAAATTCTTTTTTGTCTCCCAGCCTGCATTCGAAGTTAAAACTGTTGGTGAATCTGGAACTAAGGTCGCCTGTGCAGGTCGAATGTCACCAATGATTTTCAAAAAGCGCTCATCTGGATAACCTTCAATATTAAATTCTGTCGTGACTACTTTTTTTAAATCATACACATCCTTTGTGGTGATATGCCTTTCGTCTGGTCTTGGATGAACTGTAATTCCATTTGCACCAAAACGTTCGCAATCAATTGCAACCTGCGTTAAGTTTGGATTGTCTCCACCTCTTGAATTTCGAAGCGTTGCTATTT
>CAZHLZ010000005.1:0-33339 GCA_964532475.1 uncultured Chitinophaga sp. | reverse complement strand
ACAGTTTTTTATGTCAATCTGAATTTCAATTTTACAATCGAACTGAGGTTAATAAGAAAGAATTTAATTAGGGAAAGAAAGGGTTAATCTTCAATAAATTCTCTATGAGTAAATTATTACTCTCTATAACTCCAAGAATTTTCTCTAGCAATGCACAAATCCATTGTGTTTTTTACAAGTATGAGTTTATCTGCAAGATGTTCTCCTAATTGTAAACTCTAAAACGCTAAGCCCTAGCCCCGATGGAAACGGCATCCTTTCTTGGCAGATTGAGGTTTCAAAATCTGCCAAGGAAGATACAGTGCACAGCGGGATTAGCTCCAAAAAAATCTTAAAATCTTAAAATCCTAATATCTTAAAGTCCTAACATCCTACTTCAAATACTTCTCAAACCACTGATCTTGCTCCCACAAAACATGCAAAATACTTTCCAAAGCGGAATAACCGTGACTTTCTTTCGGTAAAATAACCAATCGCGCTGGATTTCCCATTCCTTTCAAGGCTGCGAAATAACGCTCACTTTGCAAGGTAAATGTTCCTGGATTATTGTCTGCCTCACCGTGAATTAACAACAAAGGTGTCTTCATTTTATCCGCGGTCATGAATGGCGACATGGTGTTGTAAACCTCTGGAACATCCCAATAAGAACGTTCTTCACTTTGGAAACCAAATGGAGTTAAAGTTCTGTTATATGCTCCACTTCGAGCTACTCCACAAGCAAATAATTTTGAATGTGTCAGTAAATTTGCTGTCATAAATGCTCCGTAAGAATGTCCGCCAACTGCAACTTTTGTGCGGTCGATGTAACCCATTTTGTCCACTGCATCAATCGCTGCTTCTGCATTGGCAACCAATTGCTCGATAAAACTATCATTCGGTTCGGTTGTTCCTTCTCCTAAAATTGGAAAGGCTGCGTCATCCAAAACAGCGTATCCTCTTGTTACCCAATAAATTGGCGACCCATAAAATGGAAAGGTAAATTCATTTGGATTGGCTGTAACTTGCCCTGCCGCGTTTTTGTCCTTAAATTCTTGTGGATAAGCCCACATAATAAGCGGCAATTTTTCTTTTTTGGTTTTGTCGTAACCTGCTGGCAAATAAAGTGTTCCAGATAATTCAACTCCATCCTTACGCTTGTAGGTTATCAATTCTTTGGTCACGTTTTCAATGCTTTTAAACGGATTCTCAAAATTTGTAAGTTTGAATGGTGCTTTTTTAGACTTGATGTTTCTCAGGTAATAATTCGGATATTCATTTTTAGACTCCAATTGCACTAAGACTTCTCCTTTTACAATGTCCATGATGGAAATCAAATTTTCCTTTTTATCCGTATAATTTGATTGATAAATGCGAATTTTCTTGTTTGTCTCTAAATTTAATTTATCAATAAATGGAAATTGACCTTTTTCAGTTAATCCTTCGCCAATCAAACAAACTTCATTTTTGATGATGTTTAGCACGTAGGTTCCACGTTCAGTTTTTTTGTAGTCAAAACGTCCTGGATCACTATATTTATCTTCTGAACTTCTGTCGAACAAAATTTTTGGCGCTTGTGCAGGATTGGATGGATTGAAAAGGTAAGTTTTTGTATTTCGTGTGTTCCACCAATCATCCGTAGCAATGGCAATTTGATCTGTTCCCCATTCGATATCGGCAAAACGTTGAATTGTTTTTAAAATCGAAACGGGTGCTTTGTCAAAAGGTGCGTCCCAAGAAAACAATTCGTCGCGAAATTCAACTTGCTTTTCTGGATCTCCACCATCTAATGCTTCGACATAATAAAGTGTTGCGTCTTTGTCATCTCTCCAATTCATGGATCTTTTTCCAGTTCTCACCGCCATAAATCCTTTTGGTAATACTTCTGACAGCGCAATGTCATTGACTTCTTTAATAGTTTTTCCACGTTGGTCAAAAACAACTTGTTTCATCGGAAAACGGTTGTATTGCACCATGTATGAAAATGGTTTTTGCAAAGTTGTTACAATCACAAAATGTCCGTCGGGTGAAAAACTACAGCTCAAATACAAACCTTTTGCCTTCCAATTATAGGTGCTTCCGTCTAATTTCACTTGTTTTAATTCGGAAGTCATCAAGTTTTCAAAATTTGTTTCGTCAATTTTATTTTTCAATAAATCTTGGTAAGTACGGTTTTGCGCTTTTGATCCACTTTCGGAAACGGAAACTGTTGGTCCAGTTGGTAAAAAACTCGTTGATTGAATTAATGCTGGTCGGTCCTTTGGTAACACTTTCACTAAGAGTGACTCACTATCTTTGAACCACGTAAGTGGATTTCCTGCATTTGCATTGAGCAAATCTTCACTCATTTTTTTGGCACTTGCTTTATCAATGTCCAACACCCACAATTCTACTCCTTGTTCGGAAGTATGTGTAAATGCAATGAATTTTTCATTTGGCGACCAAGTAATGTTGGCAATTTTTGGATTGGTTGGCAAACCAGCAATTTCTGTCAGCACAGTAGCTTTTAATTTTCTCAATTTCAAGTTGTTGACATAAGTCGTTGTGCTTGAAATATTCGTTTTTGGATTGATTCTCAAACCACCCAAACGCACTTCATCTTGGGATAAATCTTCCAAGTTTTTGTACATTTTTCGGTAAGTAAATAAAATGTTTTCATTTTTTGAATCCATCATCACCGAAGGAGTTCGCTCCACATCTACTAATTCTAAAATCTCTTTAGGAGGTTTTTGGTAGGTCAAATTTTCTTGTGCAGAAATACTTTTAGCGCATAAAATAATGCTGAATATCAGAGTTAATTTCTTCATGGATTGAGTTTTTATGTAATTGATCAATTCTGAATCAAAAATAGCTTTTTTTTTTAGATATTTTGATTGGAATACCTAATTTTTTATTCTCAAGTATATGAAGAAAAGATGAGCCCAAAGAAAAAAGCCAGAAAACTTAATTCCTTTTCAACCATCTTGGCAACACCAAGGCTCCAATTATTAAATAAGGAAAATAGGAAATTAAACGCCAAATAATTGCTAAACTTGTTAGCAAAAATAACGATGAACCGAAATCGGACATTAATTCTCCAAAAGCAAATTCTGCTACTCCACTAGCTCCTGGCGTTGGACTAATAAGCATAAATAGCCATAAAACAAGTTGTTTTCCGAGGATAAAAAAATGATCGTATAAATTCAAGGAAATAAATGCTGCTAAAATGCAATTGATAACCAAATAGCGAGAGGTCCAAGATAATATGGTTGCAAAAAAACTTTTTAACCAAAAAGAGCGTTTTTCGTTCTTAAATTCTTGCGAAGTAATTACGACCTCATCGCCCGTTTGGATGGCTTGTGCTCTGAATTTTTTTAGAAATGGGAGTTTGAAAAGGAAGGACAAAAAGTTTCTTATCAATTTTGGGAAATAAAAAATACTCAGAAAAAGTAACAAACAAACACTTAAAATGATAGCAAATCCAATCCAAAAGATGCTTTCAACACTTTTCGCATAATTCGCTGAATCAGGGAACAAATCTGAAGGCGAAATAAAAATAAAAATAAGTGGGATCATTAAAACGTAAAACAAATTGTCCATCATGGCAGTAACAACAACGATTGCGGTGGCTTTTCCCAAAGGAATTTTTTCCTTTTTCAGAATAAACATTGCCACAGCAGAACCGCCAACAATTCCGGGAGAAACAGCTGAAGCAAATTCCCACAACATAATGACGAAAAAAGAAGATTTCCAAGTTAATTTGTCTTTGGTGAGAATTTTAATGCGCCACATATAAGCCAAATCACGACCAATCATGAAAAGTAAGGCTAAGAATAGAAAGAAAAAAGCCTTTCCTGACCACTGTATTTCTTGTAAAAATTCTGAATTCGTTTTGATACGATAAGCCCCATTTTTTACTTTATGAAATTCTTCAGGGAGTGATAAATCAACCTTTTTGTTTCCATTATAATCTTTCCAGTTATGTGTTCCACTTCCATGCTCCGCGTGCACAAAATGTGTTTCATTTAAGCTTATAAACAACATAAATACCGCAAGAAAAACAGCCAACCAGATTTTCCAAGATTTGAATGCTGAATTAAATGTTTGATTATCTGACAAACTCTTTATTTTAATGTTTCAAACTCAACCTCTGTTTCCCAATTGGCACGAATTTTTACTTTTTCTTGAAAGTGCAGCACTTTTTCAGCTTGAATTTCATCAAAAATTGAACCCTCGTCCCATTTCAAGTTTCGGTTTTTGTCAATTACTATTCGAAAGGAATATTCTCCTGGTTCAAGCATTTCTTCCTTCGGATAATCGAGCAAAGAATTGATAGTTCGAGTGGAAACAACTTTGTCTTTTAAAATAAATTCTACCAACGCATCTTTAGGTAAATCAAGATCTTTAAAAAGCATGATTCCATATTCTCTTGAGCTTTTATTTATCAAATTATAACTTAGCTTTTCACTAGGTTGATTATTCAAAGCTAAAAACCCCAGGGAATTTGGTAAAAAATCGATGCGAACATTCTTCGAAATACTATCAGGGAACGAAAATGCAAATGAATTTTTATTGAAGGATATTTTTGGAAAAAGTTGCACTGAATCAATGTCAAAAACCTGAATCAAAGAAGAATCGTAAGAAATAAGTTCATCTGCAAAAAGAAATAAGGCAGATTTTGATTTCGAAATATCTTTGTTTGCAGGTTGTATTTCACAGAAAAATTTGGAGCTAGAACTTGCTAAATACTTTAGATTAATGGTGTCATTTCTATTTTCATTTTTGCTCAATAATTGGAAATCACCATCAATTTTTTTTGGCAAAAGAATCGCAATTGAATCATTTGAATAATATGAAATTGCATTTTGGTCAAGTGGTTGATTCTCAAAGTAAAAAGCACTTTTTTGAAGGGGATAATTTGCCCCCAATTTTACCAAAGAAGGATAAAAGAATGATTTAGATTGAATTTTTTGAGGTAAAGGACTTTGAAAAATTAATAATGCATTTGAATCTACCTTGGATTCACTTATTTCCAAAATACTATCTCTAAATCCCGCTTTTTCAGAAAGCTGAAAACTCATGTCTTTGTTTGCGTCTAGAAAAGCAAATACTTTAAATTTTCCTGGTTTTAAGTAATTTATTTGAAATTCACCTAAGTCGTTAGTTTTTGCAAAATAACTAGCTTTTGAGTTTTTAAGTGAATCCTCTGGATTATAAAGTCCAACGAAACAATTTTTAATTCTTTCTCCTGTGTAAGCATCTGCAATTTTTCCGCTATATTTTAAAGTATCAATTTGATTTCCAGTTGAAAAAACATAAAACATCAAGGAATCATTGCCTTCATTGACATCTTTAATTGCCCCATTTAAACTAATTTGATAGGTGGTATTGGGAAGAAATTCACCGTCTAAATCTAGAATTAGTTTTTTCTTGTCAATTTTTGCGTCGATATTAATCCCCTTGGGAACAATAACAATATTCTCAAGCGGAAGATTTAACTTTATATATTCATCAAATTCAATGGTGATTTTTTTACTTGAAAAATTTACACTTTCATTCGGTGGATTGACACCATTTTCAACAATTTTTGGTGCATAAGCATCTTTTGGTCCACCAGAAATTGAACCAACTTGCGCGCAACTACTTAAAATAAGCAGTGCCAAAAATACAATTAGACGATATTTCCCAACCCTACGCAAAGTTCCTCTAAATATTTTTTATCAATTAAATCAAAATCATTTTCCTTGTCGCTGTCAACATCCAACACGGCAACTATTTCCCCAATTTTTGAAATTGGAACCACAATTTCACTTCTTGAAAGTGAGCTACAAGCAATGTGTCCGGGAAATAAATCAACATCGGGTACCAAAATCGTTTCTTTTTGTTTCCAAGCGGCACCACAAACTCCTTTTCCAAAAGCGATGCGTGTACAAGCAAGCGAACCTTGAAATGGTCCTAAAACCAATTCGTCCTTTTTTACCAAATAAAACCCTACCCAAAAAAAGTTAAAGGTTTCTTTTAGTACCGCACTGACATTGGCCAAATTGGCAATTAAATCATCTTCGTGCTCAATTAATGCAAAAATTTGGGGCAAAATTGCCTTGTACTTCTCCTCTTTTGTGCCTTTAATATGAATTATTTCTTCTGCCATTTATGCGACTTTGTTACAAAGATACAAGATAGAAGCGTAGGAATTATATTTTTGCTTAAAAAACTACCACGCCTTTTTTAACTTTAACAAAATAAAATCACTAGTTTTGTATAAATTCAAAATCAAAAAAATGAAAATTTCTTCCTCTATCCTTGTTTCTTGTGTGCTTTTTTTGCTGATTTCATGTGGGCAAAGTGATCCAAAAATGTGTTCATGTTTAGAAGCAGGAGAAAAATTAAATAATTATTCTTCTAAAATGTTTACAAAAGAAATTACTGAGAAAGATGTGAAAGAAATGCAAAAATTAAGAGAAGATAAGGCAAAAAAATGCGTGGATTATCAAACGATGAGTGGGGAAGAAATGCTTAAAAGAAAAGCTGATTGTGAGTAAAAAACTAGTATTCTAATTTGTTTTTAGTGTTAAACATAATTCACGCATAATAATTTATAAAATTCTTACCAAATGAATTCGATGATACCGTTTTTAAGAAAAGGTGATAAAATTCAACTTGTTTCTCCTGCCAAAGCCATTGAACCAATACTTGTTTTAGAAGCGAAAAGTTTTTTAGAAAAGCAGGGCTTTTGTGTTCTACTGGGTGAATATACCATGAGTACACATCATTATTTTGCTGGAACAGATGAGGAACGATTACAAGATTTTCAAGATGCTTTAGATGACCCAGAAATTAAGGCAATTATTTGTGCAAGAGGCGGTTATGGAAGTGTGCGTATTATTGATAAACTAGATTGGACAAAGTTTGACAAGAATAAAAAATGGATCATAGGTTTTTCCGATATTACTGTTTTTCACATGCATCTGCAGCGTAAAGGTATTCCAAGTATTCATGCAACAATGCCCTTAAATTTTGCGCAAAATTCAACATTAGCACTTTCAAGTTTAATTGATTCCTTTACAGGAAAACTAAATTCCCACGAAGTGGAAGCCAATAATTTAAATGTTCTCGGAGAGACACAAGGAAAGTTAATTGGAGGTAATTTATCCATCATTTATTCCTTACTTGGAACTAATGATTGTCCTGATTTTGAAAATTCTATCTTGTTTATCGAAGATTTGGCAGAACAGTTGTATCATATTGATCGCATGTTTTTTACCCTCAAAAAATCTGGAATTTTAAGTAAAATTAGAGGTTTAGTTGTTGGTAGCTTTACGGATCTTAAAGATACAGAGATTCCTTTTGGAAAATCTTACGCAGCAATAATTTTAGAACATTGTGCTGATTTATCCATTCCAATTGCATTTAATTTTCCCGCAGGACACATCAATGATAATCGAGCATTGATTTTTGGGAATCCATGTGTTTTCGAAGTTACCAATGAAAAAGTAATTTTGAAATTTGAAAATAATTTTTGAAAAATCACGTTACATCATCATGCGAATTTTAAGTTTTTTAGTTTTAATTGTATTTTTTTCCTCAAAACTTGTAGCTCAAATTGCTACTGGAGACTGGCGAATGCATGTTGCTCCAAAGGGAATTGATGTTGCTGTTGGTGAAGGAGTAGTTTACGCTGCCTATGAGACAGGTTTGTTGGAGTATGACATAGAATCAAAGGAAACCAGTATCTGGACAGACGTGAATGCTTTATCAGATATTCAAATTTCTTGCCTTTATTTTGATGAAAAAACGAAGTCACTTTTTATAGGTTACAAGAATGGCAACATTGATCGCATTAAAAATAACGCAGTTACGAATATTCCAGCCATTAAATTAGCGCAAATTCAGGGGAATAAATCAGTAACTCATTTTGTTGAGCATCAGGGTTTTATTTATGCATCAACTGGTTTTGGGATTGTTGTAATTAATCCAGAAAATAATGAAATCAAGGATTCTTATTATCCAACAAACTCCTTAGAACAAGTTCAAAGCCTTGCGTTCAAAGGGGATTCCATTTATGCTTTAACTCCTAGCAGGTTGTATGCAAGTAATCTAAATAACCCAGCCCTCGCAGATCCAAATCAATGGAATCTTGTAAGTCGTGTTCCAATTATTGCAAATGACACGTATCAAAACATTGAAAACATAGAGAATGAACTGTATTTTATTAAGAAATTCCCTGGTTTAGGCTATGATTCGCTTTTTCACCTCTCGAATACTGACTTTGAGGTACACATGGATTTTGGCTTTAACATCGAAATTCAGAATTTTAGATCACATGGTGGTGCAGTTTTCGTAACAACACCTTATTCAGTTTTATATCTAAAAAATAATTTTGAATTGGAATATCAATTGTATATTATTGCGCAAGGTGAACCTGTACCAACTTCGCTTTTGAACACAGTGATCTACGATTTCAAAGTTTTCTCGGTTGACAATAATTATGGTTTGTATCAATTTAGAGGAGAAGGAGCAGTGAATATTAAATTTGCTGGTCCACCCAAAAATAAATTCTTTGCCTTAGGTGGAAATAAAGATGTAATAACAGTTGCTGGGGGAATAATTGCAAAAACTGGTTACGAATTTAGCGATGCAGGCGCCTATATTTTCCGTGATGAGGAATGGACATTGTTGGATCGATATAACCAAGATTTATGGATTAATACGCTTCAGTGGGACATTAGTTCCGTGGCAGTGCACCCTCAAAATTCTGATCAATTTGCAGTTGGTGCTTTCAGTCACATGCCACTCTCCTTAAGTTCAAATGGAAAAACGATTGATGAGGTGTATACCAGTGATAACTCTATCTTGGAAGCTTATGCCATGAACGGCGTTTGTATTTCTGACCTCAAATATGATAATAAGGGAAATTTATGGCTTTCAAATTGCTTTTCAAATAAACCACTAAAAATGTTGGACAAAGACAAGGTGTGGCATGAGTTTGAAACGAGTGGGAATTCAAAATCTCGATTTACGGGTAAATTGGTCATAGATCAAAGTGATAATAAATGGTTTGCAGTTTATGATCAAGGAATTTTTGGCTATAATGACAATGGTACAATTGATGATTTAACTGATGATAAAACTATTCAAATCAATAGTGGTGAAAATACTGGAGCCTTGCCAACAACAAATGTCACGGCTTTGGCAGTTGATTTAGAAAATCGTTTGTGGATTGGTACTTCCAATGGTTTTGCAATTTTATACAATCCAGATAATGCCTTTGAAGGTGTGCCGGGTGAATACAATGCACAGAGAATTAAGATCGATTTTGAAGGGAATGTTGAATATTTGTTAGGTAACACAAGTATTACAGATATTGAAATTGATGGAGGAAATAGAAAATGGATTGGAACAGCAAATGCAGGAATATTTTTGCTTTCTGCGGATGGTTCTGAGGTAATTGAAAGTTATACCAGTGAAAATAGTCCTTTGATTTCCAATAACATAGTGGATATGCAATTCAACTACAAAACGGGTGAATTATTTATCATCACGGATATTGGATTGGTTTCCCTACGAACAAATTCTTCCCTAGGAGACGATAAATATGAAAATGTGGTGGTTTTTCCAAATCCTGTAAAACCTGGTTTTGATGGTGTGATTACTTTGCAGGGAATAAAATACGATTCGGATGTAAAAGTTACGGATGCAGCGGGTAATTTAGTGTTCCAAACAACATCAAATGGTGGCACCGTTACTTGGAATGGTAAAAATCTGAAAGGGGAGAAGGTGAGTGCTGGAACCTACCTTTTTTGGACAGCTTCAAATACTGAAAAAGGCAGAAAGGTTGCGAAAGTGCTTATCTTAAATTAAAAATGAAAAAAACGGAACAGGGATTTGTTTTACAAAAGATTGCTTATTCTGAAACGAGTTTTGTGGCAAAAATTTTCACTCAAAACCATGGTTTAAAAGCATTTATGGTAAAGGGTGGAAATAAAAAGTTTGCATCCATTTTTCAAGCTTTATCACACATTGAATTTACCTACTATCAAAAAAATGAAGACCAATTAGCCAATTTGTTTGAACCCCAACTTGTTTCCAATTTTCAAGAAATATATTTCAACCCCTTAAAGCAAAGCATTGCGTTTTTTGAGACAGAGTTTTTAGTACAATGTTTGCATGAAAATCAAGCAGACTTAGAGTTATATGAATTTATAAAAAACGAACTTTTTTTTCTCAATCAAGAGGAATTTCACCCCAATTATTTAATTTTTTGGATTGCTGAGTTATCTGGAATTTTAGGCTTTAGAATTCAAGTGGAAGACGAAGATGGACAGTTTTTTGATTTAATAAATGGTGAAATTACTCGCTTAAATTCATTGCATTCTGAATCGGCTTCTGGAGAAATCGTAAAACATTTTGCTAGTTTTTTATGCCTTTCAAGAGAAGAACAATTAATTTTTGAATTCTCAAAAGACGAACGCAAGCAAATCTTAGAAATATTATTGACGTATTTCAAATTACACATTGATTCTTTTAAAAAAATAAAATCTTTGGAGGTATATCAAACCTTGTGGTACGATTGACAGGAAAAACAAATAATCATATAAAATTGTTCCACAGATTTCACAGACTCAACGAATTTTTAATTTCCCAAAATAGTTGTGTAAATTCATGTCATTCGTCGCTAAAGTAATGAGCTTTATTTTAAAATTTGTGCAAATACGTGTAATTTTGCAAAGTACAAGTTAATTATTCGTAAATCCAAGCTTATATGAACTAATTCTTCCGGATAAATAAAAGGAACGATGATAATAAAACGTAACTTTTGTTATGGTTTCTGAAAAAAAATCGTTTTTTCTTCAATGATAGTTTATACCAAATACACATAATAAATAGTCCGAATAAAATTCAGTATTATGCCGATACAATTTGAAAAGTTTCCAATTTATTGGACACTATTGAAAATGTAATCGGTATTAAAAATAGGCAACATATCCAAAATGGATTTTTCCATCACGGAATTGAATTAAATTATCGAATTGTTTTCCCAGTGCATAAGAAACTGAGAAATTCCCAATTGCTGTTCCAAAGGTGAAACCTGTTCCAAAACCAAAAGGAGTATCAGTTACGAATGTGCTTGCTTTGTTCTCATACCAAGCTTGATCATAAAAGGCAAACAAATAAGAATTTTTGTCCAAAAGAAAACGATATTCTAAACCAAAAACACTACGAGAAGTTGCGTAAATTTCCTCTTCATTAAAGCCTCTTAAGGAAATTTGTCCACCAAAACGATACAATTCATTCTCAAAATAGGAAGGAGCAAAATAGCTTTCTGTTGCATTCGAGAACTTTAAAACGTGTCTTTTAGCTAATGGAAGGTAATAATTGATGTTGAACTCAAATTTTAAGGTGGTTTCTTTTATCTTCACCAAGCTATCTAAGGAGCTTCGGCTACCAACTGTTCCCTCAATTAGAAGTTGAATTCCTTTTCGAGGATTTGGGAGGTAATCCAAGTTTTGTTTAGATAAGGCTAAGCCATAGAAATTGGTTTCCACACTTCTTAATTTGCTAAAACTTGTACTTGTTAGTGCAGAATTTCCCAAAATAGATGAACTATTTCTTCTGTAAAACATCTTAATAAAATTTCCATTTTTAAGGGAATATTGCACACCTAATGTACTTTTTAATTCGAGGAAGGTACTATCTCGTTTGTACAATTGAAATTGACCATCCAAACCAAATGGAGTACGAAAAAGATTTGGTAAAACTCCTTGAATTTTCAATGATTGAGTTTGCGCTTGAATACTTCTCCAGTTGAGTTCGAACAATTCTGCCTTTTTTAATATGTTTACAAGTTTAAGCCTTAATTCACCCGTTAAACTTAGTTTACTTTTTACAGGGTCAGGCTGCAAACCAACCACACCATTAATCAAACTTACAGGTTTGGATTTCAGGTAAAGAAATAATTCAACCCCTTCTTGCGTGAAAAGAATTTCCGCAGGTTTTACTTCTGAGATAAAACTAATTTGCGTTAACTTGGAGGAGATTTCATTCACTTTTTGCTGATTAAATAAATCTCCCTCTTTGATTTGGATTTGTGCAGAAATAAGTTTTTGTGATACTACTGGATTTCCGACTAAATTAATTTTTTTGATTCGAAATTCGCCAAATCGTTCAATTTTTATTTCAGCAAGAAGCATGGAATTAATAAAATCTATTTTTTCCATTGAAACACTTGCGAAAGGAAAACCATTATTTACATAAGTTTGGTGAATTTGAGTGAGTAGATTGGAAATTTCACGTGGTGAAAAATTAGTTTTTCGGATTAATTTCTCACTAATGCTTGCATTTCTTCTTAAAAAATCCAGTTCGGCCTTTTGGATGCTCAATTCAGCTTTTGAAAATTTTTCTCCTAAGTAAAAGTGAACGTAAGTTTCGTTTTTTCTATAAAAAATAGAATCTAGGGAAGCTAATAAAAATCCTTTTTTAATGGCAAATTGTCGAAGTTCTTTTAAATAGATTTTGGCTTCTAAGCTATCATTAAAACGTGTAGTTATATTTTTTTTTAAAATTTTATAGTCTTCATTATCAAAGGATAGTTTATAGCTCTTTTGGGCAAGAGACATAATACTAAATCCTGTAAAAATTAAAACTAATAATGCTTTCATTGCTTAAAGATTGTGCAATTTAAGGTAAAACTTTCTTTTAATAACGAAATGTTTATAAATAAATTTTTTTTAGATTGAAAATTATTGTACTTTTGAAATCTATTATATAAAACAAACAAAATGAAAAAAATTCTTGCTTTAACACTTATGGGTCTTGTTTTAACTTTAGCTGTGTCATCTTGCGGTTCTTCTAAGAAAAAAGGTGGTTGTGATGCTTATGGTAGTGTTAATACTACAAGCAATTCAGATTTAGCTTCAAAATAAATTCAATTTAGTATAATAATATTTTAAGGTCATTTTTTGTGGCCTTTTTTTGTTGTCCAAATATTTTTTTAAATACCTGTTACTTTTTAGTAGAATTACGTTAACAGTTTATTAGAAGATTTTTTAAAAAATAAATTTACAATATGAAAAACAACTCCCATAATAAGAAACATTTTACGAAGCTATTAACCTTATTGCTGCTTGCTAGCTTTTCGGTTTACTCATGTAAATCAACTCCTGAAAAAGATGAAAACAAGGTAGTTGAAGTGAGCGAAGAAGGTGTATTTAATGCTGAAATGAAAGCTATTGATTCTGAAATTGAAACTGTAGGCAAACTTGCTAGCTCATTAAATTTTTCTAAAGAAGATGGTTCTACGATTGTTGTGCGTGCTCATTTAAGTGAGAATGATGACATACTAAAGATTGAAGAGCAATTTAATGATGGAGAAAAAAAAGGTTTTGGTACAAAATCATTTTACTACAGACAAGGAAAAATATTTGCAACACGTGAATATATGGAGGAGCGCCTTGCTGGTAAAGAAGCAAAATTCATTGATCGGATTTCTTACTACGATAAAAATGAAAAGGTGACAAAAACCCTTGAAAAACGAGTGAACTTTGAAGAAGAACTAGAAGGCCTTCCATACAATGTTGTTGAAAAATTTCAAGTTGATCCAAGTCGTGCGAAAAAAGTGTTGGACCAAAAAGATGAATTTAAAATCACTTTCCAAGGAATTATTGATGTAAACGCTTTGAACTACCTAATTGTTGGTTCACCAGGAAGTGATGGTTATACCAGTGCAATTCGCGTTGATTTTGTTGACCCTTTTATTAAAAAACTTTCGCAAAACCAAGAGGCATATATGAACAAAGAAATAGAAGTTGTTTTTCAAAATATTACAGATGATACTGGTTTTCAATATCAATCATACATTCAAGGGAAATTTATTGAATAATCTTTTTTTATTTGAGTAAATTTACATGTCCCGTTAAGGTTTGATAAACTCCAGTGATGTCGTTAAAAGTAAGTTTCCAAGTGTATGTTCCATCTTGGCAAACTTTACCTTTGTAAGTTCCATCCCAAAATTCATCAATTGAATTTAAAGTCTTAATTAATTCACCCCAACGGTTAAAGATTAGCATCTCAAAATCTTTTATTCCCTCGCCGTAAGCTTTAAATACTTCGTTAAATTTGCTTCCATCAGGCGTAAAAGTATTTGGTACATAAATGATTCCTTTGTAAGAAATTTGCACTAAATCCCTTGTTTGACAACCATTTGTATCAATAAAGGTAACAGTATAAGTAAAATTGTAATTTGGTGTAGCAACTGGATTTGGGCACACACTGCAAGTTAAAAAACTCTCTGGTGACCAAACATAAACACCTTCTATATTTGCTGTGGCATTTAATTGAACTTCCTCCCCTAAATAAGCGTAAATTGAACCACCCGCATTGACTTGATGAGAAGGGAATAATTGAACTAATACACTTGCAGAGTCACGGCAGCCATATTCATCTATCCCAATTACAGTATAATTTGTTGTATTAACAGGATTGGCAATTACCTCTTGCGCAAGCGGATTATCTAGAGACGAGGTGGGTGACCATTGGTAATTTACTGCACCATCTGCCCTCAGGATAGCGGGTTCTCCATCACAGATAATCGTATCGTTGTAGGCATTAACTCTTGGTACAATCACTTCAATATAAATACTATCTAAAACAGATCCACACGGATTAATAAAATCACAATAGTAGGTCATACTGCTTGGCGGTGAAACAGTAACTTGATTTCCGGTAGTTGTATTGATAAATAAATTTGGATTCCACGAGTAATAACGAGCTCCATCTACATTAATATCTAATTGTGCCCCAAAACAAATTTGTGAAGTATCATCGATGATTGGAACTGGTGGTGCATAAAACACTTCTATTAAAATACTGTCCTCAAAAACACAATTGTTTGGTGTGGTTGCCAACACTACGTAATAAGTATTTGTATCCGGATTTACAATAGGATTATTGTCTTGATTATTTGTGATAAATGCATTTGGTGTCCAAATTTGATTTATGGTTCCAAAAACTTCAATTTGTGTAGCGTTTCCTAAACAAATGGATGTGTCGGGAGAAAGTGAAATTTCATCCTGAAAGACGTTTAATGTTACAAAAACGGTATCTACACCGCATGTATCAGAAATGATTACAGAAAAGGTTGTTGTATCAAAAATTATTGCTGTAGGATTTGGAATTGTAGCATCATCGAGTACATTTGCAGGTGACCATAAATAATGTAAGCCTCCAAATGCATCAAATTGATAGGGTGATCCTTTACAAACGGTTGGAGGAGGAGTAATAGATCCCGCTTCAAAACTACCAACAGTAATGTCAAAACTTGTTGAATCAGGAGCTTTACATCCTTGTGAATCAGAAACCACTAATTTTACAATATATTCTCCAACATTGGTATAGGTATGCTCCGGATTGTCTTCATTGGATGTGTTTCCGTCACCAAAATCCCAAAAGAAAACGTCACCTTCGGTTGAATTATTAAAAAACTGAATAGGATTTGGGATACAAATAATGAAATTTGGATTTGTAACAACCGCATTGATGGAATTTAATTCAAATTTAAAAGCTGCTAGATTACAATTGTTACTATTATTTGTGGGGCTTATCACTCCTGGGGTACTGACAAATCCATTATTTAAATTCCCACATGCGGCGCAAACAGCATGGTATATTCTTCCGTTTTTATCAAATCTTGAGGTACCACCGTCAACGTGGTCATCAGCGCTTCCTCCCATAAAAGTAGCGTACTGTAAGGCAGCCATGTTCGGGTCAAAAACTGCAATGTAAAAACCATCACCATTACTTGTGGTTTGAAAAGCATCAGGTGTAATTGCAAAGCCTGAAATATTCGTATTTAATATGGATCCACCCCAACCAGAAATATAAATTTCATAACAATTTGACACCAAAAATGCAGTTGGTGAAATTCGTTCGTTACTTCCTCCAACTTTTGTGTTCCATTCTACGGCACTAAGTCCTGTATTGTATTTACGGATGAATTGATGTGCATTTGCATTCCCCACTAATCCTGGACTAATTGGCATTGTTCCTAAACTTTGACCATATACATAAACAAAATCATCAATATCAATTTGAACAAAGTATGCTTGATCATAATTATTTGTTCCAAGGTAAGTTCCTGAAAGAATTGTGCCATTTGTTGGATTAAAGCGCGTTATGTATGCATCAGAACTTCCTCCAGAATTGATGTTTACATGGCCATTTGGCACATTTAAATCATTGGAAGTTGAGCCTCCTGTTAAATAGACTTCACCCAAGGAATTTATTGCTAAGGCATTCCCTGAATCTATGCCTGTTCCACCATAATAGCTAGACCAGAGTAAAGTACTTAATGTCGGATTAAGTTTAAAAATAACTGCATCTTGTTGTCCAAGTAAATTGCTTTGAGAGGCGCTAACTGTTGGGAAATTTGCTGATCTTGTCGAGCTTGCAACTAAGACATTTTCGTCTTCATCTAAAATAATTTCACCCCTAAAATTATCACCGTAATTATTCACCAAATCTCCATCATTTAAAGCAGAAGCTCCTTGATTCACGCCATCATTTAAGGAACCACCAATATAGGTTGAGTTCATCAAAGCAGTTCCAGTTGGATTAATTCTTGCAATAAAAATATCCGTTTTACTAAAACCTTGACTTGATTCTAAGTTTAATATAAACCCTCCATTGTGCGTGTTGTCATAAGAGCTTGCATTGACTGGGAAATCTGTATCAGATGAAGTTACTCCCATAATGTATAATTCATTCGCAGCATTGCAAACCATACTATTGGGTGCTTCGTTTCCGTCTCCACCTAAATACGTGGAATAAATTCTAGCTGTTCCAGATGCATTAAATTTTGTGAGTCCAACATCAAAACCAGAATAACCAATATTTTCACCACCAATGTAGCCGCCAGCTAGTGCACCTGGAGTTGTTGGATAACCTGTACCAAATACTGTTCCCCCTGCGAATAAATTCCCTTGAGAATCAGGAGTTGCCGTGCAACCCCAATTGTCAGCCGTTGAACCACTATAAGTAGAAAAGGTAATTTCTGGGTCAATAATTAATTGTTCTGTATTATTGTAAGAACTTGGAAATTCAAAACTTACTACATCCTTTTTCAATTTGAATTTAATTTCTACGGGTTTTTTGGTTCCATTGCTTGAGACTGTCCATGCAATTGGCTTTGATTCCTCAATTTTTCCAAAAGAATGATAAATAATTAAATTTCCATTTTTGTCAATCTCGATGTCATCTGCCCCTTCAATTTTGTATTTTATGGTACTTGGATTTATCCCAGGATTTATTGAAAAACTATATTTAAAGGAACTTGTTTTTCCTACCATTTCCATTTCAATCCCATCATAAAAATTAGGATAAACTAACTGAGAAATCGAGTGAACATTTGCTTTCCATTTGCTTTCATCTCTACCTAGAAAATAATTTAGGTAAAAATTTGAATAATTTGACTCTAGTTTTTCATGTACGAGATTACTTCCTAAAAAAGTAGTTTTAATACAATGTTGACTCACTAAATCAATGAACTCAGTTTCATCGGCGTATTTTTTATCTCCATGATGCAAGGAATGTTTTATTTCGTCCACATTGTGAAACAAATATGTAAATGCATTTTGTTCAATAAACATGGAACCTCCATTCAAATCAACTTTGTAATTAATTTTTTCATACCATTGCCCACGATTTGGATGCATCCAAACCTTATTCTCTTGTGCAAAACAAATTGCATTAAGAAAGAGGAAAAAATATAAAAATTTATTTTTCATTATTAAAGTCTTAACGTAAACGAAGTTAAAAAGTTGTTTGTCAAGAACTAAAATTAGTAAAAATTAATTAAATTTTATCGATTTTGAAGGATTTATTCTTGTAATAACAAATGAAGGAATCAACATCGCTAATAAACAAACGAATAAAGTTGCCATATTTATTAATAAAATAGACGAAAATGTGAGTTCAATTGGAACAGAATTCAAGTAATAAACTTCAGGATTTAATTTTATAATTTCAAAATATTCTTGAATAAAACACAAGCCAAGACCAATCAAGTTCCCCCAAAACATTCCTTTGAGTATTAAAAAAGATACTTGATACAAAAATATTTTTCGAATTGACCATGAATTTGAACCCAAGGCTTTTAATAGACCAATAAATGAAGTTTTTAATAAAATCATCACAAGCAATGCTGAACCCATATTTATAATTCCAATCAAAAGCATAAGAATAATAATTATCCAAACGTAGATGTCGAGAAAAGATAGACAAACAAAAATCTCTTTTTCATTTTCCTTGATACTCGTTAACTGTAGATCTTGTTTTTCATTTGAAAAAGAAAAATTGATGATTTTTTTAAGTTTTTCAATTTTTTCATCAAAATTATCCCAGGAATGAAGATTTATCTCAAAAGCACCAACATAATTCTGAAAACTTCCCTTCCCAATAATTTTTTCAAAATGTACAGTTCTATCATAGGTTTTGATTTCAAATTTATTTCCTGTTTGATCTAAAAATTTCTTTTTTACACTTCCATCTTTCTCGGTAATAATGGGTAAATTTTGTGACGAATTATCTTTTTTTGTAATCGTTACTTTAAGAAAAGCTGTATCTGCGATACTTGTTTCTTCACCTCTACCGTCCACAAACATCCAATAATCAGAGGCAATGAGTTTGAAAACAGTATCATTGGTTGGATACCAAACAAAACCAGAAAAATTTTCAAACCCTTTTCCAAAATCGTAACGGTAATTACCATTTCCACCATTTACAATTCCTTTTATGATTAAATAACCGTTACTCAAGGTGTCCAAAACATCAATTTCGGCATTGATTCCCCAATCATTTAGCAATTGAATTTGTTTGATATCAGCGATTATTATTTTTTTGTCGAAATCCTCCATTCCCGTTTCAAAAATTCCAACGAGCTTAAAAACACGCTTCACGGGCTGATTCTTGACAAAAAACGCTTTGATTTCATCCCCAACTTTAAAATGTAAATCGGACGCGATTCTTTTGGATAAAATTATTTCGTTAGAACTAGAATTTTCAGTGTATTTTGGAAGTCTTCCTTCGACCAAATTTTCCTTGAAAAATGAAAAATCATAAGCCTGATCAACTCCTTTTACTAAAACACTTTGAATTTCTTGTTGCATTTCTTGTGTTTTAGACTTATTTTTGTCGGATTGTAAAATTGCAGGTTTGTAGGCAACCGCTTGTATGTTTTTAATGTAGGGAAGTGTTTTAAGTTGGTCTAGAAATGCTTGTTTTTTCAAAATTGCTTCGTTTTCGAACACAGAATTTGAAGTACTTGAATTAATAATAGCATGAGATCCGAAACCCAAAACTTTGTTACTAACTTCATTTTGAAAGCCAATAACCACAGCTATTGTGATGATATTCACTATCATAGCAAGTGCAATACTAATTACAGATATTTTAACGATTGGTCGAGAAAACTTTTTTCCTTCTACTTCGTTTTTGAGATTTTTAAGTGCTATGAATAATTCGAAATTCACAATTTATCATTTTAATGTGCGAAGTTACATAAAGCTTTTGTGCATAAAAAGTATTTTGTTGATTTTCATTTCATCCTGTGGTTTAAAAACGAAATTTTTTAAGAAAAAACAAGAAAATGTGGTAGTAGAAAATCATGTTATAGACTCTCAAGAAGAAGAAATTTCGGAAGAATTAGTAGAAAAGGCTAGCAAACATCACCCTGTTCAGATAGGAAATCAGCGTTTGCATTTATATTTGGATTCTTTAAAAAATAAACGCGTTGCAATTATTGGGAATCAAACTTCCATGTTGGGTGACAAACATTTGGTAGATACCTTATTGAGTTTGGGCGTGAAAATTCAAAAAGTTTTTTCTCCAGAACATGGATTTAGAGGTGATGCTGATGCAGGTGAAAAAGTATATAGCGGCGTTGATCCAAAAACAGGAATTCCATTGATTTCGCTTTATGGAAATAATAAGAAACCAAAACCTTCTCAATTGCAAGATGTCGATATTTTGATTTTTGATGTTCAGGATGTTGGTGTACGCTTTTATACCTATATTTCTACCTTGCATTACGTGATGGAGGCTTGCGCTGAAAACAAAAAACAATTGATCGTTTTGGATAGACCAAATCCGAATGCACATTATGTGGATGGACCTGTGAGGGAACCAAGGCACAAATCTTTTATTGGAATGCACCCCGTTCCAATTGTATATGGAATGACCATCGGAGAATATGCCTTAATGGTAAATGGAGAATGTTGGTTAAGCGACAGTAGTTTTTGTGATCTAAGCGTTGTTTCTTGCAAATATTACAATCGAAAAATGAAATATCCAATAACTGTGCCTCCAAGTCCAAATTTACGCTCAGATATTTCGATTTCACTGTATCCAAGTTTATGTTTTTTTGAGGCAACAACCATCAGTGTTGGTAGAGGAACAGAACGACCATTTGAAATGTTTGGTCATCCTTTATTTCCAGAATTAGGTTTTTCTTTTACACCCATTCCAAGTATTGGGGCAAAAAATCCACTATGGGAAAACAGAATTTGCAAAGGACAAGATTTAGCCGAACATGCTAAAAGAAGAATGTATGAAATAAATTTAGATTGGCTTCTTGATGCTAAAAAATATTTGGGAGACACTGTTGAATTTATCAATCAACCTCATTTTTTTGATCGATTGGCTGGAACATCCGAATTGCGGAGGCAAGTTTATGAGGGCTGGAGTGAAAAAGACATTCGTCATTCGTGGAGACCCGGAATTCAAGAATTTAGAAAAATTCGATCGAAGTATTTACTCTACGAATAGAGCATCGTGTGAATAAATATTTATTAGTGTGTTTTTAAGCAAGGAAAGTTTGTTCCTACTCCATTTCATTATATTTTTAAAATTTTGATGTTTTTATGGCAAATAGAAAAGTTTTTAAATTCCCAATTTTAACTTTTCTTCAGACAATTGCCTACTTTTTTGTAACTTTGCAACAACTATGATGTATTTAATTAATTATTTTAGGCATCAAAATCAATTTTTAACTCCGCACTGCGGTTAATTTTCAATTCAAACAATGGCTTCCGATAATTTCGTTGATTACGTAAAAATTCATGGTACTTCTGGAAATGGTGGAGGTGGCTCTACCCATTATCGTCGTGAAAAATACATACCAAAAGGTGGGCCTGATGGTGGTGATGGCGGACGTGGTGGACATATTATCCTGAAAGGAAACGCACAATTGTGGACCCTTTTACACCTGAAATTTCAAAAACACGTGAAAGCGGGTCATGGTGCACATGGTTCTGGAAACATGAAAACTGGTTCACAAGGAAACGACAAATACATCGAAGTTCCAGTTGGAACCTTAGCTAGAGATGCTGAAACCAATGAAATTTTATTTGAAATTACTGCTGATGGAGAAGAAAAGATTTTAATTCCTGGCGGAAGAGGTGGAAGAGGAAATAGTCACTTCAAATCATCTACGAACCAAACTCCCGAACATGCTCAACCAGGTGAGGAAGGCCGCGAAGGTTGGAGAATTTTGGAATTAAAAGTCTTAGCTGATGTTGGTTTAGTTGGATTTCCAAATGCAGGAAAAAGTACGCTTTTATCTGTATTATCTGACGCAAAACCTGAAATCGGAAATTATGCGTTTACAACTTTAAGACCAAATTTAGGAATTGTAAAATACAGAGATTATCGTTCATTTATCATGGCTGATATTCCTGGAATTATCGAGGGTGCTCATGAAGGTAAAGGTATTGGATTGAGATTTTTAAGACACATTGAACGTAATTCACTGTTACTTTTCATGATTCCATCCGATTCTGATGATATTCAAAAAGAATACGCAATTTTATTAAACGAATTAGAGCAATACAACCCAGAATTGTTGCACAAAGATAAAATTTTGGCAATTACAAAATCTGATATGTTGGACGATGAATTAAAAGCTGAAATATCAAAAGAATTGCCAAAAATACCTCATCTATTTATCTCCTCCTTGGCAAAACAAGGTTTGGACGAATTGAAAGATTTGATTTGGAAAAAACTGAATGATTGAATTTATTGAAAATATTGACCATCAATTAGTTTTAACAATAAACGGTTTACACACGCCCTTCTTGGATGAAATCATGTGGTGGATTTCTGCCCGAATCACTTGGATTCCGCTTTATCTCTTTCTTTTTTACATCATATATCGTAAATTTAATTTAAAATTTGCGTTTTTATTTCTTGCTTTTGTTGTGTTGTGCATATCTATTGCAGATACTTTATCGGTTTACGCACTCAAAAATGTTGTTCAACGATATCGACCAACACACAATTTATTATTGAAAGATCAGCTGCATTTGTATGAAATATCAAAAGGTCATTTTTACTCAGGTGGTCAATATGGTTTCGTTTCTTCTCATGCGGCAAATTTCTTTGTTTTGGCAAGTACCTTCTTTTTAGTTTTTCGGAAGATTTTTAGTAAAATAAGCACTGTTTTATTTTTAATTGCTCTTCTGGTATGTTTTTCTCGAATGTATTTAGGGGTACATTATTTTACAGACTTACTCGGAGGCGCAATTTTGGGAACGATAATAAGTTTCATTTTGTATAAATTCGTCTGGAAATTTGTAAAAACTCCGCTTCAAAGCAAAAGCAGATAAAACTTTCCTGACAAGCTAGTTTAATTTAGACTAAAAAGAAAACAATAAGCAGAAAATCACTACCTTTGCATTCTAATTTTAAAAATTTAATATGAGTTTATTAACTGTAGGGAGTGTAGCCTTTGATGCGATTGAAACTCCTTTTGGAAAAACAGATAAAATAATTGGTGGTGCTGGAACATTTATTGCTATTGCGGCTTCATTTTTCGAGAAAAATCAAAAAATTGTAGCAGTTGTTGGTGATGATTTTCCACAATCCATGTTAGATTTACTTTCTTCAAGAAATGTAGATTTAGAAGGTTTACAAATTAAAATTGGTGAAAAATCATTTTTCTGGTCAGGAAAATACCACAACGACATGAATTCTCGTGATACTTTGGTGACAGAATTGAATGTTTTGGAACATTTCGACCCAATTATTCCTGCTTCTTACCAAGGTGTTGAATACTTAATGTTAGGAAATCTAACTCCACAAGTTCAAAAAACAGTGGTAGATCGATTAACAACTCGTCCAAAATTAATTGCAATGGATACCATGAATTTTTGGATGGATATCGCAATGGATGATTTAAGAGAAACTTTAAAAGTGGTTGATTTGTTGATCATCAATGATGAGGAAGCTAGACAACTTTCAGGTGTAAGTTCTTTAGCAAAAGCATCAAAAATTATCCGTGCAATGGGACCTAAATATTTGATTATCAAAAAAGGAGAACACGGAGCATTATTATTTCACGGAGATAAAATGTTTTGCGCACCAGGTTTACCATTGGAAGAAGTTTTTGATCCAACTGGAGCTGGAGATACATTTGCTGGAGGTTTTATGGGTTACTTAGCTAGCACAGATGATATTTCTTTCGAAAACATGAAAAGAGCAGTAATTGCTGGTTCAGCTTTGGCTTCATATTGTGTTGAAAAATTTGGTACAGAAAGATTAACTGAAATTAATCAAGCAGACTTAGATAATAGAATCCAACAATTTGTTTCGTTGGCGAATTTTGAAATGACTATTCAAGTAGGATAATGGAAAAAAATGAATTTCTTGAAAAAATAAAAACTTTAGCTTCCGCCGAAGATATTTTATCTGTAAACACTGAAATTAACGAATTAAAATCTAAATTTCAAGATTTTTTGATCGAAGAAGAACGTTTGCGTCAAGTAGAATTGCTTGAAACTGAAAACGATCGTTTAGAGCAAGAAGAAGTGATTAAAGATGACGCGATTAAAGAAGAATTTTACGAAATTTACAATGAATACAAAAATCGTAAAACATCCTTATTGTCCGCTCAAAAACTAGAGCAGGAAGCAAATTTGCGTTTAAAGAAAAACTTAATTGAACGTTTACGAACTCTAATTCAAGAGGAGGAAAATATAGGCGTTGCTGTTGCTACTTACAAAGAAATTCACGAAAGCTGGAAAAACATTGGCGACATCCCAAGGGATCAACGTCAAGACATTCAAAATGAATATTCAAAATTATTAGAATCTTTCTTTTTTAACTTAAAAATTTACCGCGAATTAAAAGAGCATGATTTAAAGAGAAATTCTCAATTAAAAAAAGAATTAATCGAAAAAATCAAAGCGCTTTTTGCAGTTGAATCTATCAAAGAAATTGAATCTGCTATCAAATCTCTTCAAAATGAATTTGATGAAATTGGTCCTGTAGTTCAAGATGAATGGGAAACAATAAAAAACGAATATTGGGAATCTGTAAAAACTATCTACGCACGAATTCATGAATTTTATGAGGGAAAACGTGAAGAATTACGACTAAATATTGAGAAAAAATCGGCACTTTTAGAAGAAGCTAAAACATTTCTTCAAGAAGTGAAGGACCTAAGTTCTACCAAAGATTGGGAAGATAAAACGCAAACTTTACTTCAATTTCAAAATCAATGGAAAGAAATTGGTTTTGGAACAAAAAAGGAAAATGAAGAATTGTGGCAAGCATTTAGAGCAGTTTGTAATGAGTTTTTTGATAAAAAGAAAGATTTTTACTCAGTTTTAAGAGCAGAAAACGATAAAATTGCTGATAAGAAAAAAGGGTTGATTGAAAAAGCAAATGCTTTGCGTGAATCCAAAGAATGGAAAGAAACAAGCCACACCTTGGTGAAGTTACAGCAAGAGTGGAAAAATTTGGGCCATGCCGGTAAAAAATTAGAACAGGTTCTTTGGAAGGAATTCCGCAGTGCTTGTGATTCTTTTTTCAATTCCAAACAAAGACATTTTGCAGAAGCAGACAAAGAAAACGAGCAAAATTTAGCGGTGAAACTAGACTTAATTGCTAAAATTGAAGCATATCAAGCAGGCGAGGATAAGAAACAAACACTTGAAGATTTGCGAGCATTTTCAGCAGAATTTAATGCAATTGGAAAAGTTCCTTTTAAAGACAAAGATCAAGTTTACAACGCTTATAAAACAGCCATTGATGCACATTATTCTAAATTGAAACTTGAAGGTGCTGAGAAAGAGAAGGCTTTCTTTGAAGCAAAAATGGATTCTTTAAAAGCAAATCCAAATGCTGACAAATTAATCGATAAAGAAAAACGTGATTTGCAGCAAAACATTGCCAATTTAAAAGCAGAAATCAACCAATTTGAAAACAATTTGGGTTTTTTCGCAAATTCTAAAGGTGCAGATGCTCTGAAAAAAGAAGTAGAAAACAAAATTGAAAGTGCGAAAAGAAAAATTCAAGAATACCAACGAAAATTGAAACAAATTCAATCAATTTCTGTTAACTCTTAAAACTGAATGAACAAATTTATTAATATTCTCATCCTTATTTTATCATTTCCGATAATTTCTTTTTCAATAATTATCGGATTTGATATTCCTATTGAATTTTTGCGCTTATCAGGTGCAAATATGCCTTACAAGCTTGAAATTTTTTATGGAATGGCGGGAATGTTATTTGTGGTAGGAATTCGACGCTCAATTCGACGTTGGATGGGAATTCGTTTGGTAAACCAAATCAAACGTTTTCAGTGGAATACAAACATGGATAAAAACAGATACAAGCAAGCCATGCTTTATTTGTATTTGGAGGCTCTATTGCATTTCTTTTTAGCATACGCCTTGTACACTATTACGCCGTTTGCGCTTCCAGTTGTATTGGTTTATGCCTTATTGGGAGTCGACCACCTTCTGTTTGCCTTCATAACAAAAAGCAAAAATTTATTCCGAGTTGGACTAACTTCTAAGGCACTTGTAATTGCTGATAGGGATATTAAAATAGTTTATTTTAAAGGTTTACGTAAAGTTGACAAACACCAACAAAGTATCTTTTTTGACTACATCAAAGAATTGCAAATCTCTATTCCTTCTGACTGTATTGAAGAAAGCAAACGCGCTGAATTTAAAGAAAAATTGGCAGGAAATTTAGACCGCGATAGCGTGTTTTTTACCGAAAGTTTCAAAAATTATTAAGTAAATGTCGTTTTTACGGAAGTTTAAAGTAGCCTTCGAAGGTATATTTTTTCTACTAAAAAAATACCGAAATTTCCAAGTTCACCTTATTCTATTTGTATTATTGTTGGCTGTTTCCTTTCTAATAGGATTATCGAAATTTGAATGGATAGCAATTTTAATATGCTCAGCCATGGTTTTTGCTACAGAGGCAGTAAATTCCTCTATTGAAAAGCTCGCTGACTTATTTACTAAGGAAATTAGACCCGAAATTAAGATCATCAAAGATATCGCAGCAGGAGCGGTTTTAATCTCAAGTATTTTTGCGCTCGTTGTGGCATTGATTATTTTTTTGCCGAAGCTTTTTGTTTTGTTTGAAAAACTTGGGCAATCATAAGTATTTCCTTTGGTTTTTTTCAACTTTCAACAAAAGTTTATAATGGCATAATACGGATTTTAAATGTCTACACTTAATTTTGTTGGGTTAATTCTTGACGATTGTTTTAATAGCATTTGATTTTTCAGAATTAAATTTTATGAGGTAAGTTCCAGCATCAAGTTCTGAAATATCAATAAATTCGTGTCTAATGGACATTTTTAATGCTTTTTTTTAGACGTTTAGCTCTAATGGACAAAAATGATGCTCTTTATTTTTTATATTTTGTAAATCGTATTTAATTTTTCAAGACCTTCGTCTGTTAATCCAAAACGGAAGCGGGCAATGCTGGAGAGCAACCTGAACAGGGATAGGTTTGACGTTCGGGAAAAATGAATGTGATGGATATTTTTTATTATTCCATCACATTTTTTTTGAACTTTATGCCTTTAAAAACTCATCTATGAATTTCTTTTTTCTATCGAGTGATAATCCATTATGGTTTCGTAATTTGTTTTTTAGATCAGAAAAATGGCCATCAATTGCATTTGTTGTGTTTGGAATTTTCAAATCATAATTATCGTACCAAGTAAATAACCAAGGAAGATTATTTTTCAAACTTCTGTAGGCACTTCTTAATTTTTTGTGCGTGAAAAAACTTTTCTTTGTTAGCTCATTTGTTGTCCTTTCATTCAAAAATACCTCCCATTTTACAAACCACAAAGATAAAGCTCCAACAAATGACTCTTTATCTGTTTTAGTAAGTAAATCAACTACTTCCATTAATTCTTGTGCTGCTTTTAATTTCGGTTTCTTAGTCAAATATCTTCTAATTATTGCTGACTGATGAAATTGACACATCTGAACAGGAATGTTTTTGAAGCTAGTAATTAGACCTTTTCTTCCATCGCAAACAATTGCTAAAACTTCAAAACCTTGATTTTGTAATTCCTCAATCCCTTGAATATACATTGCATTTGTTTCTGATTTCACATAATATTTCAACAGATTTTCTTTCGTAATAGCATCTTTAAAAAGCATCACTCCAAAAACTCTACCCCAATAAGTTGTATCAGTTAAAACGATTATTTTCCGAGGTATCTTGTCTTTTTTTGAAACAGAAACTAAATCTAAACGTCTTCGAATTGTCTTAATTGAACAAGAATATTTTTCGGCTAACTGAAGATAGGTTTGTTTTCCAAAAACGTAATCTGACCAAATACTTTCGTTATTTAATCTTATTCCTCCTATAAATTGTTTACCACAATTTCCACATTTATACCGTTGAACACCATTTACGAGTCCATTTTTCTTGGTAAATCCCTTACCACAGTAAAAGCATTTTTTTTATTCAAAGTATTTGATTTGCTTCAAACGTAGTCATAATAAGCTTTGTAGAGGTTTCGAGCATTAAAAATGTCCATTACGCCGAAAAACAGGATTACGTGGTACAGAAAAAACGATTAAATCAGCAGCAATTCCGCCTACGAATTAAAAATATTGTTTTTCCTTGTATGGGGATGGCAGAAATTTTTTATCCAGCTGGGGATAATACAGAAAGTACAGATCTAGAGTTGTTATAGTTTTATATTAAAACTTAAAACTAACTCCTCCCATGACTTGAAATCCTTGTACTGGGTAATTGTACCAGCGATTGTATCTTTGAGCCACAAAATTGTTGAATTGCAAAAAGGCTGAAATCTTTTCGTTGTACTTGTAGTCTGCACCAAGGTTGAAGTCTGGAATAAAACCTAATTTTTTAGCAAATTGAAGGTTTTCCTCATAATCACTTTCTTCTTTTGAGTAAACTTGTGCATACCTTCCGCCTTCTAAATTAAAGTCAAAAGTAAATTTGAATTTTTCTTGGAAAAGGTAAGATGCACGTGCAATGAATTGAATTTGAGGAAGATTCCACGCATAAATGTTGTTTTTGGCTTGGTAGGAATTAAAAATTCCAATTCCTTCGATTTTTAAATCTTCACTTTGCTGGTAAATCAGTGACGCTGAAATTGTTGCACTGTTTACATCGTCGTAAATTACTCTAAATTGATTGCCTCTTGCATACAGTGTATCATTCACAAATAAGGCTTTGTTTTTGTAAATCCCGAAACTTGCATTTACATTAAACATGATGGTGTTTGAAAGTGTTCCTTTTAAACCAAGTTTTCCAGCAATGACATTGTTTTCGTTTCTCAAGATAACATTTGACAAAATAAATTCATTTTCACGACTTAAGGTTTTGAAGGTGTTTTGTTTTAAACCACCTTTTATTTCCAAGTAAGGAATTAGAATGTCGTCGAATAATGAATATTTTAATTCGATGTCAGGGAAAATATGAACCGTTGTTTTAGAATCCACTTTTTCGTTGATGGAATTCAATGCCAAATTAGCTCCAAATTTTATTTTTAAGCGGTTATTTTTCGCATACGTAGTGATGTTAGGCGACAGATTGAATATAAAATTTGTGTTTACCATTCCTGTATCTATACTTGTAATTGAATCGCCAAAAACACCATATTTATAGGAATTTAAAAATAGCGAAGCGTCCAAATTGAATATTTCTTTTCCTCTTTTATACCAAGTTTTAGCATTTAGATTGAGTAAATTTTCTCTTCCATACCAATCTTGCAGAGCACTTTCACTTGATTTCTTATCTTGAAAATAGTTGTATTTTAAATTTACTAGGTAATTCAAATTTAAACTATCTTTTTTATGTTTTCCGTAACTGATACTTGTACCAAAATCGGTAAATCGTTGTGCAATGCTATCTTTTGGTGTGTTTTCATTTCGAATTCCATATTGATGTAAGCCAAAACTCGAAAAATTAACACCAGCTTCCATTGTTTTTTTAACATCGTTATTTTTTCCGAACAGACTTAATGTTGTTCTATCAAATTGTGAAGGCGCATAATCTTGGATTGAACTCACGGAAGAAAGGTGTTTTAGATGCACACCATACAAATATTTTCTTGAACGGTTGCTGTTGTAATAAACTTCCGCCAAAGGCATAAATTTACTTCCAATTCCAACTTTTGCGAAGCCATTGTAAATATCAGGTAAGTTATCGATCAATTTTATTTTGGCAGATTTGATGGTATCCAAGGCAAATGTTGTCTCGTATTTGAGCGAAAGCAAGGGGTATTTTATTTCCGAATAAGGAATGATTGTATCAATTAAACTTGGAACCTTGGTAATTCTATATGCTGGTTCAATTTCTCGATTTCCAGAAACTTCCAAATTTACTTCTTGAGAAAAAATCTCTCCCTGAAAAGCCAAACAAAGCAGAAGAAGAAAATTCATTTTCATTCTCACACTTTTCATTTTAATGTTTTTAGTTGACATATATTTTTATTTCAATTTTTTTATTTTTTGATTGAGATGATTCGTGTTGATTGAGCGGAGCCGAAATCAACTTTTATTACTTCGATTTCCACTTTGCTCAATCACTTCTCTATTCTTATCTCTTCATTCTCAACTCTTCACTCTCAACTCTCATCACTCCTTAATCTCAATAACCGTTGTTCCTGGATCTTTAACATCTTTTGGTTTGTTTTTGACTTGCATCAATTCGTCCCAAAGTTGATTTGCATCTAATAAAATTCCGTCGTCTTGATTTGGATAATTATCTAATACGGATTTCAAGGTGTATTCTGCTTGAAACAAATCTTTTTTAGCAATTAATATTTTCGTTTGTAGAATCAAAGCTTTGGCTACCCAATAGTCATAAGCTGGTTTCATTTTTAAGAGTTCTCGGACTTCTGTTTCAGCTTTCGTAAAATCACTTGCATTGTATTGTATTTCAGCCAAACAATATTTCGATTCCGCAGCAAAAATTGAGGTCGTATTTTTTATTACCCAAGCCAAGGTTTGTTGTGCATCCTCAGTTTTATTTAAACGAAATTGTGAAATTCCTTTTGCGAATTCAGCTTCGAGTTTGATGTTGTTGCTAATTTGTGTGTTTGATAATACTTTGAAGCTATAATCTAAAGCATCTGCCCAGTTTTCTAATAAGAAATTACAACGCATTGCACCAATCTGAGAATTATACAATACATCAGGTTTAGTGCTCAATTTTTCTAGTTTTAAGTAGTAAGGTAAGGCATCGTTGTACATTGATTTATTGTAAAAATACTTCGAAACTCGAATGGCAGCCAATTCTGTGAAGTCGGTGCTTGGTTTTTCTAATACATCTTTGTAAACCTGCATTGCCAAACTATCTTTTCCAGTTCGGTAATAAGAATTTGCCAAGTAGGATTTAATTTCAATTTCGTATTTGCCTTTCGGGAATTTTGTCAAATATTTGTTTAATTCTGAAATCGACTCTTGGAAAGCACTGTCTAAATAAGGTTCAATCGCTGAATTGTAGTACACTTCTTCTTGATCATCCATCGTAAATTCTGCACAAGGATATTTTGTTACAAGTGCGTCAACAAGTTCTGGTGTGCGTTTTGCCTTGTAAATTTCAACAATTCCCTTCAATGCTTTCGCACAAGTTGTTCGGTTTGATTCATATTTTTCTAGGACTTTAGTGTACATTTCTTCCGATTCAGCATATTTCTTTTCTTTGAAATAGATATCAGCAATTTCTATTTCTGCATCTTTCGTAAGATTTGAAGTAGGATAATCTTTTACCAATTGCGAGAAATATTTAAATGCAATTCCATCTTGATTTTTATAACGGTAACTTAGTCCAACTTCATAGATGGAAACAACAATGTATTTTGATTTTGGATAGTTGTTTACAATATCAATTAACTGCTTGATTTTGTTTTCAGTATCATTTTTGTAGCCATAAGTTTTGGCCAAGAAAAATAGAGCTTTATCTTGATTCATGTAATTGAATTCAAGTGCTTCTTGGTAATATTTGATAGCTAAGTCATTTTGTTTCGTGGTGTAATAGGAATCTGCTAAACGCAATAAAACATCCGCTTTTTGTTCCTTGTTCGCTTTGTCCATTTCCGCTGGAATAGGTTCTTGCAAATACAATCTAAAATATTCAATTGCGTCAGGTATTTTTTGTTTTTGCAAGTGAGCATAAGCAACATTGTATAAAGCGTCTTTTCTATGTGGTGAAAGTGCACTTCCTGGAATAGCAATGTATTCTTTAAAACTTGTAATTGCTTTGTCGATTTTTTTCTGAAGAAAATAGATTTCAGATGTCCAATATTTAGCATTGTTGCTGATTTCATCATCGATTGCAAATTTGTTTGTTAACTCAAAAGCTGCGATGGCTTGATCGTACTGGTTTTTTTGAAAAAGCTCAACACCGTGATTGTAAGCAATAATTTGATAGGCTGATTTTAAACGGATATTTTTATCTTCGATTTTATCTAAGGATTTTAATGCTTTGGCGTAATTATTAGTTTGAGTAAAAACATTCAAAAGATATTCGTAAACCTCTTTTTTTCTATCGGAATCAGGATATTTTTCAAGATATAATTCTAAAGCTTCAATTGCTTCATCATAAGGATTAATATCTAGCTTGTAGGATAAAATTGCATAATTATACAAGGCATCTTCTTGAATTTTTTCATTTATTGCAATAACAGATGCTTGCTCAAAAGCCGTTCGTGCGTAGGCGTTATTCCCCAGTTTCAAATAACATTCCGCTACGTGATACAAAGCAATTTGTCCCAATGAATCTTTTGTTTTTGCAACTTTGTCGTAAAGTTGAATTGCTTTTTCGTAGTTTAAACTTTTGTAATAGGCGTACGCAAGCTGATAATCATCCTCACGTTTTGTCTTAACTTGTTTATTAAATTTTTCTAAGTAGGGAACGGATTCATCAAAACGTTTTAATTCGTAGTAAGCGTCACCGATTAAATGCGTCATTTCTAAAAGTGTATTTCCAGATGCGCTGTCCATGTATTCAGGACCTTTTGCAATTACGTCTTCGTACCTTCCTAAACGGTAATAAATTTGAATAATGTAGTTTTGTGCAATTTGTTTAAAACTTGGGTTTTTTACCAATTTTTCGAAACCTTCTAAGGCAGATTGATAAGATCCATCTTGGTAAGCAATGTGTGAAAAATAGTACAAAGATGCTGGCGCATAAGAAGAATTTCCATCTTTCACTTCATAAAATCCACTTCTTGCTTCTTTGAAATTTCCAAGTTCAAAGTTTGCATAAGCCATTTTGAAAAAATATTCATCGTAATCGGCTTTTTGAATATTGAATTTTGTAAGTTGATTAAACCAAATTAAACTTGTTTTGTAATCTTTCTTTTGGTAATAATATTTCCCAATCCTAAAATAAATTAGGTGTTTGTAGATACTCTCAGGATAATTCCTATTGAAACTTTCAAGTAAATCAATCGCATCATTGTTGAATAATTCTAATGCTGAAACTCCTTCGTAATATAAAGCTTTGATGTAATATGGATCATTTGTTTCCTTGCAAGCGTTTAGAAAATTCCTAAATTCGATTCGTGCTGCCGCATATTGCATTTTATCAAAAAGTTCTTCTGCACGATAAAAATTTTCATATTTTGAATCGTATTTTGAACTTGTTTGAGAATAGAAATTTGAAGTAAACATGCTGAATAACAGGATGCTAACAATAAAAATTTGTTTCATTAAATATCTTGACTTCATAACAAAAATTGTCATTTGAATGTGTTTTTTCATTTTAAAATATGTTTTGCCGTCCTAAAAAATTTACATTTCTTACCCAACATAACAATTGCATAAAATTACGTTACATTATCCTGCTATTTTTGGAGAAAATTAAAACTTTTGCACGCTAGAATGTTGAGAGAATTTTAAGTTTTTTTGTAAAATTCATTTTGAAAACCAATTTGAGCTTACATGCTTGTTCTTCCTTTAAAAGACTTAAAAGATCATGAAAAAATAAGTAAACACTTTGCATCACAAAATTTTCATGATAGAAATTAGCCTTAACCCAACTTGCAGCTAAGTACCGTTGATTTCCCTTAAAGACTGATTTTCATT
>CAZHLZ010000004.1:13815-37970 GCA_964532475.1 uncultured Chitinophaga sp. | reverse complement strand
CTGAACATAGGAAAATGATGCATCTACAGCACCACTAAAACCAGAAGTGTCATCATAAATTCGCCTATTTTCAATATTTACAATTTGTGAAAACAGAGTAAATGAAAACAAACATAATATGCTAAAAAATAGAAATTTCATATCACTTCAATTTATGCTGCCATACATTAAAATAAGATTTTTGCAAAAAGTCAATCGCTGCTCCATATCCCCCTCTAAAATTGCATACTTAAAACCATAAGACTTTAATTCATTTTCAAAAATAGAAAATATTTCATCTCGATTCCTCGGATTTTCTCTCAATTCATCATATTCCCATGGAAAATCTGGTTTACATAAAAAATAAAAATCAATATTTTGCTTTTCAATTCCTGACAAAATAACATTCGAACATTTACCGTATTTGAACTCAGACCAGACTTTCATCACAATTAATTCGGTGTCAATTAATACTAAATTATTAGTTTCAACTAAATTAATTTGCTTTAATTGTTCACTTGCAATCTTTTCTAAATCCTCGTATTCATATTTCGTTTTTATGTTAGATAAATACTCTCTAGCGTATTCATGAATCACAAGGCAATCTAATTCCAGACTAAGTTTTTCAATAATGGAACTTTTTCCTGAAGATTCTGGACCGACAAAAGCAATTTTCATGACATGCTTGTTTTTAATTGTTTGTTCCACTTCATAAAAGCAACGATAGCCAACACTGTGTAAACAAAAAATAAGACTGCCGTGAGATTCAAATCACGTTGCCAATAGATAAAAATAGCTACGAAATCTATGATGATAAAATAAATCCAATTTTCAACTACTTTTATCGTTGTAAGGTAAGTGGCTGAAATACTGAAACAAAAAATGAACGAATCAATGTATGGATATGCTTGATCTGTATAATTATCAAACAAAAAGGCTAAACCACAAGCAAACAAAGAATTTAATAAGATTAAAAGCAGATGGCTTTTTATGGACAAATGTGTCAATTGTACATTCTCCTTTTTCTTCCAATTAATCCACCCAACAAAGGCCATAATGATGTAGAAAAATTGAAGTGCTGAATCAATGTACAGGTTTGCCTTGAAAAAAAGAAAAATATATATTCCAGAACTAATAATGGCGAAAAGCCAACAATAAATTAATTCTTTAGTTGCAAAAATCAAGTATAAGATACTTAAAACAAAAGCAATCCATTCAAAAATCGATGTATTCATTAATTGATTTACAAGTTGATTAAACATGGAATAACTATTTTTTATGAAAATATTTTCTAATTGCAACTTTCATAGCAGGTGAACAATTTTGATCAAAAGTAGTTAAAATTGCATCCAACTCATTCTTTAATTCAGGATATACCCGTAAATACTTTTGCAGAAGGTAAACCGAATACACATGAAGCGCAACTTTATTATTTTTATCGAGCAAAAACTTAAAAAGAGCGTCAATTAATTCCGATTCTTTGAAAGAACAATAATCCAATGAATTTAAGGTTCCAACTAAATTTCGCAATACGCTTTGGTTCTTACTGTTTAATATACAGTCAATTATTCTTTCCTGATAAATTGCAACAAAGGAATTATCTTCCTTCGCTAGATGTGTTAAAATCCAAGAAGCATACTCCGATTTCGGGTAAGGACTCTCAATTTCAATTATTTCAACAAGTTCCCCAACTAAAAGTTTATTTTCTCTAAAAACAGGTGATAAATTATTGAGATTTCTATGTTCTCTAAAATCCGCTAAAACAAAATCTATTGAAGACAAAACAATTACTTTTTAACTAATTTTTTAAGTAGAAAGTTTGGTCGATATCTATCTTCTCCATAATCCGAAAAAAGCTTTTCAAGTTTAGATAAAACAGTTTCCAAACCAATTTCTTCAGACCACTGAATCAAGCCTTTTGGATAATTAACTCCATTTTTCATTGCCAAATCAATATCTTCTTTGGAAGCAATATTTAAATACAAAGCATCATAAGCTTCATTAATTAACATTACTAAAATACGATCTACGATTTGTTTTCCTAAATCTAAATCTTTAGTTGGAAGAGGTAATGAATCTCCTTCTTTGTAAGAATAAAATCCTCGACCCGATTTTCTACCATAAAAACCCGCTTCCTTGTGACGCTTTTGCGTAAAAGAAGGTTTAAAGCGAGGGTCATAATAAAAAGCTTCAAAAACAGTTTCTGTCACGGTATAATTCACATCATTTCCAATGTAGTCCATCAAAGTGAAAGGTCCCATTCTAAAACCACCCAATTCAGTCATTGCCCAATCAATCGTTGCGAAATCAGCAATTCCTTCCTCGTAGATTCGAAGCGCTTCCCCATAAAAGGGCCGTGCAACACGATTTACAATAAAACCAGGAGTATCTTTACAAATCACGGAAACCTTTTTCCAAGAATCAATAATTTTTTTTGCTTCTGTAAGAGTTTCAACTGAGGTTTGAACAGCGGGAATTATTTCAACCAAGGGCATTAAAGGAGCTGGATTGAAGAAATGGATCCCTACCACCCTACTCGGGTTTGTTAAAATGGAACCGATAGATGCAATTGACAAAGAAGAAGTATTTGACGCTAAGATACATGAATCACTAACAAAAGCTTCAATTTCTTTAAATACTGCATGTTTTATTTCTAAATTTTCAACAATTGCTTCAATCACCAATTCACAGGCAGAAAATGCTTCCTTATCCAAACTAAATTTGATTCTATTTAGGATAGTTATAGCTTCTGATTCAGTAAACTTCTGTTTTTCAACCAATTTATCAAAGGTTTTATCCAAACTATTTTTTGCTTTATCTAAAGCTTGTAGGTTTGAATCAACCAGAACAACGTCATGACCAGCTTGAGCTGCCACTTGAGCAATTCCTGTTCCCATCGTTCCAGAACCTAAAACACCAATTTGAATCATCTTTTACGTATTTATTTCTTTAAATTTAATCTTTATTGAAGTACCATGTTCATCAGATTTGTAAGTCATATTACCCTCCAATTGCTCCGTCAAAGCAGTGATTATTTCCACCCCCAAAGTTTTAGATTCCAAGAAAGAAAAATTCTCCTTCATCCCATTTCCATCATCTTTTACGGTCAATACGAAAAAGTCGTTTTCACCATGATTGATTTCAATTCTCAAATTACCTTCATTTTTATTAATAAATGCATATTTGAATGAATTTGTTATCAATTCACAAATAATTAAACCCAAAGGAACAACGGTATCAATATTTAAGACAATATCGAAACTTTTTAAGGTAATTTGAATCTTATTCCCATTATTATTGTAGGACCTATTAAGTTGTTCAATTAAGTCGTTCAAATAAGTCTTCATTTCAATAGTAGCAAAAGTTTTTTCAGAATATAACTTTTGATGAATCAAGGCAATGGCCTGAATACGTTCCTTTGCTTCAAAAATTGCATATTTGGCTTTTTCATCTTCCATGTTTTTAGATTGAAGACTTAGAAGACTTGACACAATTTGTAAATTATTTTTTACACGATGATGAATTTCTTTTAGCAGTAACTCCTTTTCACGCAGGGTTTGATTAATTATTTCTTTTTGTTGCAAAATATCATCATTTTGAATCTGAAGTAAGCTATTTAATTTACTTTTTTCTTTAACAATGTAAATAAACACTAAAACAACTAGGAACAAAAAACCTCCAGTTAATCCAAAAATAACCTTCAATAACTCTTGATGTTTGCTTTCATCTTCTAATTGCTTCTGGCTCTGAACCTTTTTATATAAAACATCAATTTCCTTTATATTTTTATCGCGTCTAGAATCTTTTATTTTATTATCAACTTCGTAAGCCAATTTCAAATAATGATAGGCAGAATCGTTGTTTTTCTTTAGAATAAAATATTCCTCTAAACTCCAGTAGCAATGATAAACATCACGAATATCAGCTTCTTTCTTCAATTTTAAAAACTCATAAAAATAAAATCGAGCACTATCACTATTGCCATCAATGTATAAATGTGCCTCACCAATATTTAATAGAGCATTTGCGTAGCATGTCTTTTGCTTTAATTGCTTTGAATAAGTTTTTGATTGATGAAAAATATCCAATGCAGCTTGATATTTGCCTTCCCAAAACAAACAAATCCCAATATTAGTTTGAGTTTCATATTGTAAATTCTGATAATTAAGCTTCTTGAATAACATCAAGGCTTCGTTCAAATGCTTTTTAGCCTTGACATAATTTGTTTGATTTGTATAAAATTTCCCTAAACTATAGTTGGCTTTCGCTTCTAAAAAACGATAGTTATTTCTTTTTGCTTCATTCAATGTTTGAATTAGCATTTTTTCTTGAGCCTTTTTATTTTCTTTAACACCCTCATTTAGGGCATTCATGTGCCTAAGTAAAATCTTTTGATAAATAGAAATATCAGCCTTATTGAAGGATAAAGTCTGATACAATGCTAATTTCATGTGCACAAAATCACCTTTAGAACGATACATTTCAGCTTCCGCAGTTAGGATTTCAACTTTGTAATTTACGTTTGCAATTCCATCAAAATTTGATTTCAATTTATCAATTTCTTTTTCTGCCTGAAAGACATCTGAAACAATCAATTCGTAAAATTGAGCAATTTTTACTTGATCAGGAACCGAAATACCATCATTTTTTTTGTCTAATACAATTTGACTTTTAATTCCAAAATGCGAGAGACAAAGTGCTAGAAAAAATATACCTTTTAAATTTTTCAAAATAATAAATTTATTTACCAATAAAATTTGCTTTTCGTTTTTCTAAAAATGCATTAACACCTTCCTTAAAATCAGAAGTGTTTCCTGCCTCAGTTTGCAATTTCTCTTCCAAATCAAGTTGTTCTGTCATATTGTTTTCAAAACTCTTGTTAACTGCTTTTTTTGTAAGGGCTAATCCTTTTGTTGGCATCTGAGCCATTTTTTCTGAAAAATCTTTAACAAACGACTCAAATTCATCATCTGGAATAGATTTATAAATCATATTCATGTGTTCTGCATCTTTTGATGAAACTTTATCGCCAGTCATCATTAATGCTAAAGCCTTTTGCGAACCAATTAATCTGGGAAGAAAAAATGTACCTCCTGAATCAGGAATTAATCCGATTTTTGAAAAAGCTTGAATAAAACTAGCGCTTTCCTTCCCAATTGTAATATCACATGCTAAAGCAATGTTTGCACCTGCACCAGCGGCAACTCCATTAACTGCAGCAATTATTGGTTTTTCAATGGAGCGAATAAGGGAAATAATTGGATTATAGTGCAATTTTACAATATCTTGTAAGGCTGGCCCATTGGGATCTGTAGCCTCAGCCAAATCCTGTCCGGCACAAAAAGCTTTTCCTGTTCCACTTATAACAATTGCCCGAATTTCTTCATCTTTTGAAGCGAAAATTAATTCTTCTTGCAACAAAAGCGCCATTGAACGATTAAATGAATTAAAGACCTCTGGTCTATTCAAAGTTAAATAGCAAACACTATTCTCAATTTTACGAATGATTTCCATAAAAAAATTTATGCGAATATATGAAATTCAGGTTAAAAAGCTGTTAAACTTTGTGAATTTTAATAAATAATGATTTAAAAAATCTACTTTTGTAGTCTTTATCTATGATTATGAACAAGTTAACTCTAGCAATATTATTCTCTTTAATTTTCAGTATTAATCATGCGCAATTAAGTGCCGTTACTGGAAAAACTGCCTATAATTTTTGGATAAACTTACCATCTGACAGTGTTATAAAAAGTAAACCACCTGTATTAATTTTTTTGCATGGAAAAAGTCTATCTGGAACAGATTTGAATAGAGTAAAAAAATATGGAGTAATTCATGAAATTGAGAAAGGGCGAAATATAGATGCGATTGTAATTGCTCCACAAGTAGCAAGTGGACATTGGGTTCCAGAAAAAGTTTTAGAGGTGTTGGAGTATGTCCAAAAAAACTACGACACTGATTCCAGCAGGGTTTACGTTTGCGGAATGAGTTTAGGAGGGTATGGAACGATGCATTTTGCAGGAAAATATGCTGATCGAGTAACCGCTGCCGTAGCTTTATGTGGAGGTGGAAATACAAAAGATGCTTGTAATCTTTCCACCATTCCATTATGGATTCAACATGGAAATGCCGATGCTGCAGTTCCCATTTCAGAATCTGAAAAAATGGTGGATGCCATCAAAAAATGTGGTGATAGTAATTTGATTTACACCATTCTAAGAGGAGCTGACCACGGAGATTTGGAACGCATTTTCAGAACTGATGAAATGTACAATTGGTTATTTTCTAAAAAGAAAGAAAATTAGGCAGAATTTGATAAATACATTAATTTATGTCAAATGACGTGAAGCGCTTAAAAATCTAAGAAACTATCAATATCTCGTCGATCTTTTTTGGTAGGTTTTCCTGTTCCATTTTCACGATAAACACTTTGAGCCAATTGGTAACTTTTGTGTTTTTCAATTTCTTCTGGTTTTGTAATGTCTACTAAATATTCTGGAACCAATTTTGCTCCCAATCTTCGGTCAATTGTATTTAAAACCTTGTATTCGAAAATTGCAGCATTGTGTTGAATGGAAATAATATCGTTAATTTTTGCTTCTCGAGATGCTTTAATTTGACTTCCATTTAACTTTATTTTTCCCTTGGAAATCAGTTCAGTGGCTTGAGAACGAGTTTTACATAAGCGAACACACCACACGTATTTATCTAAACGAATTGACATATTTAAATTTTTACAAAAGATTTTTGAATTATTTTTGAATTTTTGGTAATTCTAAGGAAATACATTCCATTTTGTAAGAAAGATACATTCAGCTGTTTACCGTAAATATTTTTCTTGGAAAGCACCTCATCTTGAAAAACAATTCTTCCTTCCAAATCAATAATTTGCATGGAAAATTCATAAGAATCTTCGTCATCATTGTCAAACACAATCCAAATTTCACCATTGGTAGGGTTTGGATAAAGTCCTAAATTTTCTGTCTCATCCAAAAACAAACAAGGTGAAAATTCATTCCCTGGTGAACCCATAAAACATCCTGCAAACCACGATTCAGCTTCATTCGGATTGTAGTAAATATCATCTTGTCGATATTCCAAGGTGTAATTTCCATTTTTGGGAATGTCTGTCCACGCTTCACTTGATTTATATAAAACACTGTGAATTAATTTTCCATTGGCATCATACAATCTTAAAACATCTTGATTTTCACTCAATCCAAAATCAAAAAACCCAAGAAAATTTGGGACATCATCGTGTTGCTTTTTGAAATTCAAGGAATCATTTGCCAAAACCAGGTATGAATATGGTTCCAAAATATAACTTGGTAAGGAAAAAATGTGATCATCTTTAGAATCTTTGAACACATAATTACTTAAATCAATGCTTTCATCAGTGTTATTCTTGATTTCAAGCCAATCTCCAGCATTGTTCGGAGAAGGAACATTGTTATAGTTGATTTCCGTAATAATCAATTGTTCTTGACAAGGAGTATAAAAAGTTCCTGGTGAGCCACCAACACAGCCACAAAACCAACTTTCACCTTCCATTAAATCCGATGTTGGTTCCACAAGTTCTAATGTTCTTCCCCAACCGTCTGCACATTCTGGATAAGGCAAACTATCACTGTAAACAGCAAACAGACGCAAATTTGAAAACGCATCATAAATGCGAATAGAATCAGCTGAATTGCTCCATCCAAATTCAGTCGAGCCAATAATATTAGTTACATTTGGATAAAGCGATTTGAACAAATTGGTGTCTTCACAAACTACTAAAAAGCCGTTAGCAGGAATTACCGTTGAAACGGGAAAAGAAAATTTATCATAGAAGTTTTTTGATTTTATTTTCCAATCAGCCAAATGAAGATCCGTTGTATCATAATTATGCAATTCAATCCAATTACCGCCATTTATGCTTGGATCAGAATTGTAATTAATTTCGGAAATGGTTAGCTTTAAGTCAGCAGAATCGCCTTGAAAAAGAGCCAAAAAGGATTCATCTTGATCGATATTTAAATTTAAACTTGAATTTGCAATCTCACCGCTTGGAATTTCAGAATTTGGCAACCAAGAAAGAAATTTATAACCCGGATTAGCAACAGCAGTAATTTCGACAGGAACACCGTCAAAATAAACTCCTGTCCAAGGTAAAGATTTTGGAACAATTGTCGATATTTTAATGTAGCCAGCTCCTTCTGGAAGAGCATTCAAAGTAACAGAAACTTGCTGTTCGAGCCCAAATTCATTGACAATTTGACTTCTCACGTATTCATTTCTCTGACCATACTGATTCAACAAAATATCTCTATTTGCTGCATAAGTTTGCATTCCGCCAGCTACATCTCCAGTCCAACGTTCAAACTGACGAGGCATTTCTGGCAACAATTGCTCGTACATTTCATCGATAATTGGCTGATAATAATCCTGTTGAAAAGTTGTATTCATCAAGTCGGCATAGCGATTGATAAAATAATCGTGAAATTGATTGTTTTGCATTAATCCGTTGTAAATTTCGGCAAAAGGATTTGGCAAATTTTGTGTTCGCAAATACTCGAATAAGTTAGAGTCAAAATTCCCCCAAATTCCCAATCCAATTTCCATATCTTGAAGATTAAAACGCCACCTATTTCCAGCAGTTCGAGTTCGGAAAACCTTCATATTATTGTAAATCCAATCAAAATTTGCGAACCAATTTTCAGCTGCTATGTAATCAGCGAAATTGTATAAATCAATTTTCTCATGACTTTTACTGAAGTAGTCTGGCGAATTTGGGTTGTAGTTTGTAACAAAATCTCGCATGTTATAAAAACCTGTATCAGATCCTTCAGAAACTCTTAAAATACCTGGACCGTAAAAATAACTCATGGATAATAAATCTAAACTATCTGGGTCATTTCCATAATTGGATTGAAAATACTCTTTTTTGGTTTTTTCACGTAATTCATACACACCAAAATAAGCTCCATTCAAATATACCACCACAGGTGAATATGCTTGTGATCCCACATTGGATTCTGACATGATACGCATAATTGTAGCATCTTTTTGAGGATATTGATTCCACAAATTACTGCCATTTCGAAGATAAAATGAATAATACTCTTTGATGTGATTTTTTGCTGGTATCAGTGGATAAACTACTGGCTTTCCCTCCCCAAAAACAGAATGTGAAGGTTCAATTGTTACACTATGCTGAGGGTTTGAGCGACTACCACCTGCACCTCCATCTGGTTTTATTGATGCCTTACTATCAAATTTTTTCACTCCATTCTCGTCAAAGTATTCAACAAAACAGGGCTTTTTCCAATCACTATTATAATTATCAAAAATTCCTTCAGCTCCATACAAATTGATGTCATCTGTTGTGATGGAAAGAACAGGAATTGTAAAATCTTCCATAAAAATGTAAGTTTCTGTACTCACTACACTTGGCAATAAAGTTGAAATTATTGGAAAACAACGTACTTTTAGTACCGCATTTGCATTCAAAATTAAATTATCGGGAAATATTGGAGAATTAATGTCTGGTGTTTGACCATTCGTTGTATATCGCACGATTCCTCCTTGGTCTGAATTATTAAGCACATTCACTGCAATTTCACTCGTGTAAAATCCTCCAGAAAACAAGATTGTTGGTTCTTTTTCGTAGGCTGTATAAGCTAAGCTTGCATTGTTACTTGCATTTGGGCTTGGGGTTTCAAAATAAACCAAATTATTTGTTCCATCATTAAACTTACCAAATGAAGTATTCGCTTCCAAATCGGGAACAAAGAGTGAATCAATTATTATTCCACTTGGATTGGATAGATAAATTGCTTCACCTTCCGTTTTTATAGTAAAATTTGTTTGTAATAAGCCTCCAACTTGTACGCCAAACCACGGATGAATCGTACCGCCATAATAGTTGGTAGCATCTTTAAACCCAAATGTTAAAAAAGGAATTAAACTTAAATCAGAAGAGGTAGTTGTTGCATTGTGAATTTCAATTGCAAGCAAATTGTTTCCTATCAACATAGCTGATTTTAGTGTGTTTTGGTCTATTGTAAATCGCAACGGATTTCCTCCTTGATAAATTTGCGCTTCATGATCCGAAGAAAGTTCATCCCACGTTGGAGGATAGCCAATTAAACCAGAACGAGCTATTTCAACTCCGTTTAGATAGGCAACAAAACCATCGTCGAAATCTAAATCCAAAATGGCAGAGGCAATTTTTGATGTATCTGCTATATTAAAATTTATGCGAGTGAAAACAGAAATAATACCATTTCCCAAATCTGTTTGATCGTCACCATCCCCATATCCGATTCCTAAATTGCCATCCATCCAGGAGCTAGCATCAAAATCAGCATTCATCCAATTTGCTGGTGTAGAAGCATCTGGAACAAGATATTTCCAAGAAAAATCTGGATAAATAGCTGTTTCAAAATGATTCACTTGGGGGCTTTCTGCGGGAACAAAACCTGAAGCAAAAAGCGTAATAAATCCATTTGCAGCAATTGTTGAACTGGGAAAAATCCATTTTAGAGGATCTGATTTTTTATCAGACAATGCATAGCCTTCTAAACTTAGTGCTTGATTGGTCGTGTTGTAAATCTCGATCCAATCTGAAGTTGAACCATCTAAGTCCACTAAGGTTGAACCATTTGCGTTAGATGCCTCATTTATAACAAATTGTGCACTTGCAAAAAATGTCAAAAAATATATCGGAATAAAAAGTAGTTTTCTTAGCATTCAATTTCTTTTTTGCTAAGTTATAAATAAAAAGGATTGAAAGATATAAGATGCAAATTTGTATTGGATTTCACGAAATAATGGTATTAGATTTTATTCTTTGAGCCACGAATTTCACTAATTACACGAAAGGGTTTGCAATTAATAAGTGATTTGATTGTAAATTCTTACACGCAAGGTAATAAATTAATAAAAATTAGTTAGCCACGAATTTCACTAATTACACGAAAGGGTTTACAATTAATAAGTGATTTAATTGTATATTCTTAATCAAAAACTGATAAATTAATAAAAATTAGTTAGCCACGAATTTCACTAATTACACGAAAGGGTTTACAATTAATAAATTACAATTGGTTTTATAAAGCGTGAGCTTTGATCCTCTTTCAAAGAATTTCCTTGATTTTGAATTAATTCCTTGGTAATTGGAGGTAAATTTAGACTTTGTGCTACATCTAATAAACGTGGTTCATCCATGGCTTTATCTTCATAAACGGTAATGTACTCAATTTTGGTTTGAGGAATGTTTTTCTCAACATACTTAATTTTAGGAACATATTTTACAAAGGTATCGTGAACAATTTTGGTTTGAATAATGGTGTCATTTTCAGTAAATTTCAGTAGCTTATCGTTATTAATTTGATCTTTTGGCCAAATTAGAATAAACAAAATAATAACTGATGCAACAGCCAAAATTGCCTGATAAAGAGGAATAACAATGCCTTTTCTCTGCGTGTTTTTTGAAACAATTTCTAAAGGTTTAGGGGTGATATTTGTCTCCCAAACATGTTTTGCCTCAGAAATTATAATACGCTGAAAATCATAATCTTCTTGAGACATCTGTTCTAAGACAAAAAGTTTATCCTTTTCATTCAATTCAAAAAAATCATAATTTTCGATTAAATCAACTAATAGATTTTCATTGGGATTGAGTTCTTTTTCCATATCAAATTAATTTGAATAAGTTATTTTCGTTCTTTGGATTAAATTCCTTTAATTCTTTAGCCATTTTTTGCGTTGCGTAAAACAACCTTGATTTAACTGTTCCGAGTGAAGTTTGGGTTATTTCAGAAATTTCCTGCAAAGAAAAATGCTCCATGTATCTTAAAATAAAGGTATTTTTTTGATTTTCATCAAGTTGAGTTAAAGCTTTTTGAAAATGAAAATGAAATATTTCTTTTTCTGCAAGATTATCATCTAATGATGCAGGATTTTTTTGTTCCAAGTGCGGATCGGAAATTTTAGTTTTGTACGGATTTCTAAATTCTGTTTTGCACATATTATTTGCGATGGTAAAAATCCAAGTGTAAAAACTTCTTTTATGGTCAAAAAGGTGATTTTTCTCTAATATCTTGAGAAAAATGTCTTGAACAAAATCTTGTGCTTTTTCTTCATCACTGCTAAACATCTTGAAGAAAAATCCAAGTAATTTTTTGCTATATCTCTGATGCAATTCTGTTAAAGCCGCGTGAGATTGATGGTTCTGAATTTGAACCATCAATTCCTCATCGGATAATTTACTGATATTTTGTTTAAAGATTTTCAAATCAAAAACCTTTATTTGTTTAATACTTTCAAAATTTCATCTTTTTGACCTGATTTTTCACTAATCATCAAAATTAATGCTTCTAAGTCTTTCAACTTCGTATACTCTTCGCTTTCCTTGTAACTATTATATAATTTTAACATAGAGGCCAGGTACATCGAATTAAACTCATTAGAAATTTGATCTCCGATGTTAAATGAAAAACTTTGTTTAATATAATCCAACAAATATCTTTTTTCATAATTTCTGCGAATGATAGCAGTATTTTCAATGTTTTCTTTGCTAAATTTATAAGCCAAGCCAGTCAAAAACAATTCGCTTTCATAGTCTTTTTCGAAAGAATGAACAGCTGAAGCTGCCGCATAAACACCTTTTTTATGTTCCAAAATATGAGCAAAAATTTTGTTAACAGAGTTAACATAATCATTCTCTGGCAAATCTTTCAGTGAAATATTCAAGGCTGGAATATTTAGTTTTTTGAAAAGCCTATTTCTATAGTCATCATCTAAAATTAAAGAAGTATTTATGATTTGGACATCTTTCCTGAAATCCTTTGTTTGTTGTACGATCCAACACGCATAGGTGTCATTGTCGCCTTGTGTGAAAAGTACTGCTTTTTCATCCAATTCAGATAGAATATTATAGCCCCAATTTAAAATCGAAGCAGGTAAAACATTATACTGAAACATTTTATTTGCATATTTACTAAATTCTTTTTCTTCTAGTAAAATTTCATAGTGAACCATCATAGCATCAAAAATTCTAGGATCATTTGGGTTTATTTCATTCGCTCTCAGCAAATATGCCTTGCCTTCTCCACGCATGTGAATAGAATACATAAAATTTGCCTCAAAAGAATTTGGAATGGTTTTATAGGCTTCCTCAATTATACTTTGACATAAATCAGTATATTTTTTTTTAATTTCCTCAGATTTTACTGGATCAGCATCTCCAAAATATGAAAGTGCCCTCGATGCCCTAAAATAATTCAACCAGGCTTCCCCATTTGTTTTATTTTTATCTACTTCCTCTTTCCATAATTTTTGTTGTGTTTGATACCAACTTACATCTTTAATTTCTCTAGCAAAACTATGAACGGTTTCTAATTTTTGTGCAAAACTTAAGTTTAAACACATCATACTAAATATTATAATCACTTTTTTCATCTTATCAATTTTAGCTGAAATTCACTGCGCAGGATTTTCAATGTTTGAAAGGAATACTCAGATTGTATAAAAAGGTTCACGAGATGAAAAAATTTTAAGTTGGGAGATGATTTGCAAACGGATGTGATGATGAAAGTAGATTTATGTTAATTTGTATTCATTTTCATTTGAAAATAATTTTTTACGTAAATCTACGTAATGCTATTTTTTTGCAGAAAAGTAAGTTTGCATTAAAAACAGAATCACATGAAAAAAGGAATTTTAGCATTATTAATTTTTGGGGCATCAACAAGTGTAACTTTTGGCCAAACAACATTTTCTTCTTATCGAGGCAGCTGGTCACCCTACGCAGCGTACTACAATTTCAAGTCCGACTATGAATATGTAGGTTACAACTCATCAGGATCTACCAAATTAAAAAGTAGCGGGTATACTCTAGGCTGCAAAGGAAGTTCCTCAATTATCAGTCTGTTATTTGACGATGATTCAAAATTTTTCTTTGGAGATTTCATTGGTGGAGACATGGGAGTTTCAACAATGGGACGCAAATATGAAGGTGAAACTGCGAAATCTTCATTTGGTGCAACTTTCGGATTTGACCTTGGTTTATCTGGCGGTTACGCACTATCCGACAGATTAGAAGTTGGTGTTCAAGTAATATTTCTGCGTGGTAATATTACAACAGATTTAGATAATTTTTTAACCTTTTCTCAAAAAACAATGGTTATACCATCAGTTAAATTTGAAAATGCTATGTTGATGTTTGGCTTTGGTAAAGGGCAAGTTGCAGGAGATGGTTTTGGTGCTATAGAAGGAAAGGGATTATTTATTGAACCACGATTTTTTAATAATGACTCAAACCGCTATGTTTTTGTTAGGTATGAACGAAATTGGGCTTCCGAAACAACAGCTAATACTAACACCGGGCCATCAATTTATGATAATTCTTCATCGAGAGATGAAAAAGGTTCCGTTTTGTCATTAGGTATAGGTTTTACATATTAGTAATTAATTCTTTAATTTTCCGAAAGAACTCTAAAAATTGTGGTGATTCTAAAATTAAATCTATTTTGAAATAAAATTGTAGATTTGTTTTATGAAACTTGAATTTTTAGATGATATTAGTAATGGCGGAAAATTCCTTGGAATAGTAACAGATAAATTAGTGCGTCTTTTTGATTTTGACACCAAAGATGCAAGGGGATTAATAAATCAAATTGAAGATTCTATAATTAAAAAAGGTGAAAACTTAATACTAAATGATTTGCCTTTTGTTGAATCATTGAATTGCACATTATGTCTGAATTTAGGAGAAATTGATACTGGAATAACTACCCAAAATAATTACAATTTCGACTGCAATTTAAGAAAAGAGGCCTACCAAGATATGATTAAATTTATCGAATCCTTTTGTCAAGATTTAAGCGGATATCAATGGCTTTGTGATTCGGATTCTGAAATTGAATTTTTGTTTTCACCAAAGGGCGGGTGGTAATGTTAAAAATAGATAAATGAAAATTCCAACTCGTTTTAAAACATTATTGCGGCCAGATTCTCAACTATTGAGTTTTTGTGAAACACAATTAGATAAATTATCACTCCACTATCAAGTTGAAATTGTTGGTGAAATTAAAGATTTGAAATTTTTTCTAATCAACTCGAAAATCAATCCCTCTAATCCATTTTCTTTCAAAATCATGAGTGAAAATGGCGGAACAATTGAATTGTTATTTAATAAGTATACTTATAAGTTTCATACTGCACATCAATCTGGAGGAAAAACTCATCTTGAAACAAATTTATATACATCTGTCTTACTTAAATTGAATGAGGATTATGGGATTACACTCTTCAGACCTGAAACTTGGGAAGATAAAGTTTTAGAAATTTTTACGAATAAAGAAATTAAATTTGAAAACAGAAAATTACTAAACAAAAAATATTACATTCAGTCAACTACTGAATATTACACTAAAACTTCATTGCCAAAAGAGTTTTTAGATTACATCGAAAATATAGATGATTTAAGTATTGAATTTCAAAATGACATTTGTTTGCTTTGTTTTTCAAGGATAATTAATGAACGAGACATTTTCACTCTTTGCGAAATTGGATTAAATTTATCAAAAATATTAAATTAACAGTAATGAAACTTAAATTTTTAATCTTCATTTTAGTGACTTTTTCAATTTTTTCTTGTAACAACAAGAGCACGGAAAAGCCACAGATTTCCCAAAAAAACGAAAATCTTGGTTTTGAAGACATGCCTAATTCTGAAACGAAATCCATTTCAATACATTGCAACAATGAAAAAGATAATCTTGAACTTTTTACTAAATTAAAAATTGAATTAGAAAAAAATGATTTCAAAATTGAAGAATTAAAGCACAACAAAGGCGCTGGTTTTGACAATTGCAAAGAAAACAGCATCATTTCCATGAAAGGCAGCGGAATCAGATCCTATTTTGCGAGAAGCTCCAAACCTGAAAAAAATACCGTGGACTATTTCCCAGATTTCAACCTTCAAGTTTTTGAATTTCCAAATGAGAAAATTGCATTAGAAAAATTTGAAATAATGGACAAAGCTTTACAATCTGGCGGAAGATTTTGTAATGGTAAAGCTCCACAAATTTTAGCAATGAATAAAAATGAAGTGTTTTTACTCAGCACGCGAGCGGAAATGTTTCGTGGATACATCAATGATTACGCCAAGTTGATTGAGGAAAATTGAAAATATTATCCTTAAAAATTCTTATCTTTGAACATCAATTTTTCTCATTAATTATGCTAGATCACACTTTTATTGAAGCAAAATTTAAAATTCTTGGACCAGAATTAATTAAAGAAATTCTTGCTCATTCTGAAATCAAACAAATTCCGGCGCAAACAGAATTGGTGCGTGAAGGTCAATACATCAAGTTTATTCCAATTGTTTTGGATGGTTTAATCAAAGTTTTTACCCATTTTGAGGAAAAAGAATTGCTTTTATATTACATCAAAGCAGAGCAAAGTTGCATCATGTCCTTTTCTTCCTGCATAAATAACGATATCAGTAAGATTTTTGCAATCACGGAAGAAGAAAGTACTGTTTTGCTAATTCCAGCTGATAAGATTGCTAAATGGGTCATCGAATTTCCGAAAATCAACATGCTTTTTTACCAACAATACGATCATCGTTATGGCGAACTGGTAGAAACAATTCACCAAATGTTGTATTATAAGTTGGATAAAAGATTAATTGATTATTTGGAAGAAAAAGTAAAAATTACAGGCAAAAATCCACTTAAAATTTCTCATCGCGAAATAGCAAACGATCTGGGCACCGCACGTGAAGTTATCAGTAGATTGGTGAAAAAACTCGAAAAACAAAATCTCCTACAACAACATCACGATAGTATCGAATTAATGTCCTTGTGACTTTAGTTACTGCACAGCTTTTTTTCTCGTGTTACTTTTGTCTTACAAATGAAAGGAATGAAAACAATATACAAATTTATGCTCATGTGTATCACCTGTATTGCGATCGTTACTTCAATTGTATTACTCGTAAAATATTTTAACAGTTAAAAAATAAGCAAGATGAAAAAAAACATGGCAACAGCTGACAGTATCGTAAGATTAATTATTTCAGCAATTATGGTAACACTTTTCTTTATGAAAGTCGTAGAAGGAACTTTAGGAATTATCATGTTGGTTTTAGCAGGAGTTTTCACCCTAACAAGCGTGATTAGATTTTGTCCGCTTTACGCAATTTTTGGGATTTCAACTTGCCCAGTGAAAAAATAAAGATTTAATAAAACATAAATTCTTCAAAAAACAGCAAAATTCTTTCGTGGAGTTTTGCTGCTTTTTTGTTTAAAGTCTTAAGTGGAATAATTTTTGTACCTTTAGTGGAAAATAGAGTTTTTCGCCCCTATAAAACCCTCTGAAATGAAAAAATTTGCATTCTTTATTATTCCAATTTCCTTCCTAGTTGTTTTTGTTTATGGGACAGGGAAACCGCTGAACGGAGCAAAAAACATCCTGTTAAAGAAAGATAATTCTATTGATTTCAACTTAGTACAAGATGGAGATTTAATTTTTCAAAAATCATTTTCAAGTCAAAGTCTGGCTGTTGAAAAGGCAACAAATTCCATTTATTCTCACTGTGGAATTATCTTTAAACAAGATTCAAATTTTTACGTGCTAGAAGCCGTACAACCAGTTTCTGTTTGTGAACTAAAGGAATGGATTTCGCGCGGAAAAGATCAACATTTTGTCATCAAACGACATATTTATGCAGATTCTTTGCTAACTCCTGAAAAAATTAAGGAAATGAAAAAAATTGGACTTTCATTTCTGGATAAAAATTATGATTTAACCTTTGAATGGAGTGACAACAAAATGTATTGTTCAGAATTGATTTGGAAAATCTATAAGCGTGTATTAAATGTTGAAATTGGACAATTGCAGAAATTAAAAGATCTAAACTTAAATGACCGAATAGTAAAAGAAAAATTAAAGGAAAGATATGGAAATAATATTCCTTATGAGGAAACAATAATTTCTCCTGAATCTATTTTTAGTTGCAAAGATTTGAAAACTGTAATTGGGAATTGAAAATGATGGTATCATTTTTGACTTAAGATTTTTGTTAATTTTGTAGCAATGAAAAAAATTCTATTATTCTTATGCTTAATCCTCTCTTTGGTTTCTTGCATTGAAATCAATGACGATATTACCATTAATTCGGATGGAAGCGGAACCTTTAAATACGTTGTAAACCTGAGCGATAGTAAAATGAAGGTCAATTCTATTTTGGCTTTGGATAGTTTGGATGGGAAAAAAGTTCCCTCGATTGATGAAATTAAGGAAATAATAAGTGAATACAAAACGAAATTAAGCAATAAAGAAGGTATTTCAAATGTAAAGGTTGAAACAGATTTTACAAATTTTATTTTGCGTTTTCAGTGCGACTTTAAAAATGTTACAGCTTTACAGCAAGCCATTCGTGAAATCGCTATAGAAAAAGATAAAAAGCAAGAATTTAAAGAAATAAACCACGTATGGTTGGCTTGGGATGTAAACAAATTAACCCGTTCTGTTCCGAGTTTAACTACTGAAACCGTCCAAAAGCTTAAAAAAGAGGATTCAGATGCTTTAAAAACAGGTAAATATATTTCAGTAACGCGTTTCGATAGATTAATTGATAAATGTGAAAATCCGAAGGCAATTATTTCTAAAAATGGTACCGCTTGCATGATCAAAACGAATCCCTATGCTTTGCTTCAAGATTTAGAAATCCTTGAAAATACTATCTATCTCACCAACACCAAAAAACCATAATTTTTAAGTTTATTATTGTTCATAAGTAATTGGATAGTTTTTTTTATTTCTTAAAAAGTCTAAAATAAATTCAATTATTTTTGTATCTTGCAAATAATATTGTCACAACTTAACATGAAAAAAATAAATTTATTAATTCTACTTTTTACTACTTCGCTCCTTAATGCACAATTATCTGAGGATTTTGTACCTAAAGACGCTGTTACAGTTTTTAGTATCAACAATATTTCCTTATTGAAAAAAGTGTCAATGGATGAACTTGTTCAATATGAGTTTATGACGGAGGTGCAATCTGAGCTGTTTGATGGCTCCACAAGTGGAAAAAATTTAAAAGATTCTGGAATCGATTTTGACCAAAAACTAAATGTATTTTACGGTCAGAATGAAAATTTTGAAGTTGCAGGTTTTTCTTTTGGAATAAGTGATAAGAAAAAATTATTTAGTGTTTTTGATGATTTTGATCGCAAAGAAACTAAAGTCGAAGGAATTGAACTTTACTCAAGTTATTTCAATCATCTGATTATTAAAGGAAATGTAGGAATGGTTTTGAGAGTTGATCCTACCTATGAAAAAATTTCCGTAATTACAGATTCTATCTGGATGGCAAGAGGTTTTGGTTATTTTTACGATGGTCAAGACAATGCTTTCGACGAGGAAAATATTGAAATTGAGGAAGAAGATGAAGAGGTTTTCCAAGAAGAACAAATTTTTGAAGAAGAGGTTGGTGATTCCATAGACCCCGAAATCTTAGATGAATTTGATCTAATGAACAAAAATTACTGGGAAATGCGAGATAGCATTACTAATGAATTGCAATTCAAGTATTTTACAGTAATCATGAACGAAATATATGTTCAAAATGTCCATTTAAAAAATCAAGATGCTAAGTTTGCAAACCAGTTATTGCACAATTCTGACGGAATTTTTTACTTAGATAATTCACGAAATCTTAATTCAGCAAAAGGTTTGTGGTACTTTCAATCTATTTTTCCTGAATTATATACTGATTTGAAAAAACTTTACACTGGAAATGTCATGCTCGGCGATATTGTGCTAAACGAGAATTCTGTCGACATTCTTTTTGAAGCAAATTATGGGGAAGCATTGGGTGCGATTTACGAAAAATTAAATGGAACAAAATTCGACAAGAATGTCCTAAGTTACATTCACCAAGATGCAACAGGTTTTTTCACCTACAACATCAACCTAAAAGAGGGTTACAACCAAGCTTATGATATTATCATTCCAATTTTAAGTCAAGAAAAAGACCCACGTATTTCTAGCAATGTATTGATGGCGGAATTAATCAATGAATTCGTTGACACAGATGCGCTATTCGATACCTACCAAGGAAGTATGTTTGGAAGTTTTAATGGAATAAAACAAGTTAAAACAAAAAAAATTGAATTTTTCTACGATGAAGAAACATTTGAATACGGAGAAAAAGAAATTGAAGGAATTGAGGAAATGCCAATTTTTACCATGGGTTTTACAACAAAACGCAATGATGTGCCAGAAAAAGTGCTAAAACATTTTGGAAGAATGACTTCTCGTTTCAAAAACATGGGCTCTTACTGGATTATTGAAGATGCTATTTTTAACTCTGTACCAATGTATGTGATTAATAACAATAAGTTATTGATTTTTACCAATGACGAAGATTTGGCGAAAAATCACAGCAATGGTTATGGTTCAAAAGCATTAAGAGGCGCAAAAGCTAAGGCTGCCAAAAAAAGTAAGTTTATGTATGCTTATTTTGATTGGGGAAAGGCTTTGGATAAATTACCTCGTGCAATTTTCAATACAAATCAAAATGAAATATTGGATGCCATGCGCGGAAAAACTGGTTTGATTGAATTGACTTCTTCAAAAACAACGAAAGAGAAAACAAGTTTTAATTTAACTTACAAGTTTGAAGGTGATTTCGAAAATTCAGGAAAATATTTATTGGATTTAGTTAATTCTGTTTACGTATTGTCAAAATAAGTTTGCAAAAAAAAATTAAGTGTTTTTGCAAAAGTAAGGTAGAAAGTTTATGTTAGCGAGAAAAGGTCTTTTTATTGTTTTGTTGATTTCATTGATTGCAGGTTATTTCTATTTTCGTCCTTTTTTGAATGGTGTGCAAGAGGAACCTGAGATTGTTGATCGACTTCCTGTAGGCGATTTTATCGGGAAAATGTATGTTTTGGACATAGCACGTGAAACAAATTCCTTTTTATACTACAATAAGTTGCCTTTTAGAGACTTTTTAACTTATGAATTTATTTTAGCACAGGGAAAAAGTTATGGCTTAGATTTGCAAAAACCGGTCTACTTTTTTGCCAATGAAAATGGTGAATGGGGTTCACTTGTTACTTTGAATGATAGCAGTAAAATCATTTCAGGTATGAATCGTATCAAGCAAGAATTGGTTTTGAGTGATACTTTGGTTGGTGGTCAAAAGGTGAAAAAAATTCCAAATGAAAACATTTACATGACGTATGGAAAATATTGGATGTTCATTTATCATGGGAAACAATTACCAAAAAGAATGTACCATGTGATTTATTCAAAAAAGAACGATGTACATCCCTTGTGGAAGGATTTTTTAGCCCAGAAACAATTTTCTAACGAAAGTGTAAGTGTTTATTCGAATTGGAAGAAAATCAAGGAATTTGGAGTTCAAAATGCGCTCCTATCATTTGACTGCGATTCCATTAACTTTCACATAAAATCTTATGTAAAGGGAAAGGAAGAATACAATATCGCAGTGAAGGATAGTGGTTTGGCCTTAGTAAGAAACACAACAACAGATCGTTTTTTGAGTATGCATTTTAATGTTTCAAAATTAAGAAATAACCCCAATGACCCTTTGGTGAAATTAGCTGCAAAGCTGGGAAAACGAATTAGTTTCCCAATTTATGATTTTTTAAGAGCTTGGGAAGGCGATTTAACACTTCAAGAGGGAGGACAACAAACCATAAAAGAAACTTATATAGAAACAGAGTTTGATGATGATTTTAACGCAACTGAGGTCAAAAAGGAGAAAGAAGTCACAATTACTGGTTATTCGGTTTTACTCTCCATGAATAGCTTTCAAAAGGAATTTATTTCAAAACTATTTGCTAAGGGAATTATGAGAAAGGAAAATAATCGTTTTTACATTCTTACTTCACCACCTTTGAAAATTAATCAAAAGCCAAATTTTCTCTTGCTTCATTCTTCAGAACATGCACCAAAACTTGGTATTAGTAAGGAAAATAAAGCTTCTTGGGTACATGAAAAAACAAAATTTAATTTTCAATTAGATTCCCTCAATTCAAACGAATTGTTTTTCTCTCTCCACTTTCCTGGCGTTGCCTTGTTTAAAAAGAATATTTTTAAGACTTTAAGAAATCCCTTTTGAGTATTCAAATGTCTTTAAAAGAGAAAAATAGTCGGGTCATAAAAAAAATTGCAAGTGATTTAGGATTTCAATTTTGTGGCATCTCAAAAAGTGGATTTTTGGAGGAAGAAGCACCAAGGCTTGAAAATTGGTTAAAAAATGGTCTTCATGGTAAAATGACTTATATGGAAAATCATTTTGACAAACGATTAGATACGCGATTGCTAGTTGAAGGTTCTAAATCGGTGGTTTCTTTGTTGTTGAATTACTTTCCAAATGAATTTCAGGAAACGGACAAGCCAAAAATCTCAAAATATGCCTACGGAGATGATTATCACGAAGTAATAAAGGCTAAACTTCGCAGCTTTATGCAAAAAATCCATGATGAAATTGGAGAGGTTAATGGTAGATCTTTTGTTGATTCAGCTCCCGTTATGGATAAAGTTTGGGCAAAAAAGAGCGGTTTGGGTTGGGTCGGAAAAAACGGCAATTTAATTCATCCAAAAAATGGTTCCTTTTTTTTTATAGCTGAACTGATTTTGGATTTGGAACTGGAAGCCGATGGTCCAATTAAGGATTATTGTGGCACTTGCACAAGATGTATGGATGCTTGCCCAACTGGAGCCTTAGATACCGCATATATTGTGGATGGCTCGAAATGTATTTCCTATTTAACAATCGAATTGAAAGACGAAATAATCCCTAAGGAATTTGAGAATAAACTGAATTCTTGGGCTTTTGGATGCGATATTTGTCAAGATGTTTGCCCTTGGAACCGTTTTTCGAAGCCAAGTCAAATTGCAGAATTTAAACTCAATACTGACCTAATAAATTTATCGCTCTCTGATTGGGAAGAATTAGACGAGGAAAAATTTAAAATATTAGCGAAAAATAGTCCTATCAAACGCACCAAATTAAAGGGAATGAAACGGAATGTGCTAAATTTAAAATAAAATTTTACAAACTTTTTCCACTTTCCAATACCTCATTTTTCAATTGCTCTGCATAATCTAGCATTTTTTGAAGCAAGTCAGGATTAGAAGAGGCTAAAATTTTGGCAGCTAAAATTCCTGCATTTTTTGCACCATTTAAGGCGACAGTGGCAACAGGAATCCCGTTTGGCATTTGTAAAATTGACAAAATACTATCCCAACCATCAATTGAATTTGATGATTTGATTGGCACCCCAATTACTGGAAGTGGAGTTAAGGAGGCTGTCATTCCTGGTAAATGTGCTGCTCCTCCTGCTCCAGCAATAATTACTTTTATTCCTCTTTTATGAGCATTTTGAGCATATTCCAGCATCAATTCTGGTGTTCTATGTGCCGAAACAACATTTATTTCATAAGAAACCTTAAAAAAATCTAATATTTTTGCAGCTTCCTGCATGATTGGTAAATCAGATTTACTTCCCATTATTATTCCTACTTCTGCCATTGTATTTTTTTGCAAAGGTAGTAAAGGATTTAGAATTTAAGCTTAATCTAATTTGACAATTTTACATCGCTTGGTTAACTCATCCTTTGAAATCAATAAATTTAACTGCTTTTCTGGATCAGTTAATTTAGTTCTGTTACCACAATCACAGAGTTCAATTAGAGGATCTTTATCTTGAATAAGTTCGTATAATTCTTTCAAACTTGGAACCGTTTTTAAAGCTGCATATTCTTGATAAGTCAAGTTTAAAAAAGCAACATTTCTTCCAATTCCTTTGTTGTCAAGCAGGTAGTCTTTTTTTAGTTTACTTGGTAAAGCCAATTTTCCGTCGACGAATAAATCACTCGGCATTGGATAAGAAATGATTTCTGATTTATCATCTGAAAGAAAAACAGGCACAAAATTGCTATAATCTTTTTTTGTCTTATAGATTAATGCTTGTGGTCCAGCGATATATTGTGGTGTGAAAAGTTCTTTTTTCTTGAATAAATGTCCAGTTTTACAAGCACTTAGCGTGAAAATCAAGGAACTTAAAAACAGAATTCTCATTTGGAAACAATTATTTTCTTAGTTAATATTCCTTTTTCTGTGTGAACTTGTA
>CAZHLZ010000004.1:0-13805 GCA_964532475.1 uncultured Chitinophaga sp. | reverse complement strand
AAGTAAATTCCACTCGCAACATTAGTTAGGGGGAAACTTAATTTCTTGTCAAAATTTGTTGTTAAATCAAAGGCTTGAATCAATTCTCCTTGAATGGTCGCAAAAGTAACAGTACTTATCTTTGAATCAAATTCTTCAAAATTTATATTGATTTTATCTTTCGTTGGATTCGGGAAAATTTGAATTTTGTTACTTAACTCCGCTTCGTTTATTCCCGTAAATGAAGTTCTTGTAATTCCTAAATCAAACAAATAAGTTCCTGTTTCACCAGCAAAATAAGGAGCAATTTTAAAATAAACGGTAGATGGACCAACATGCAAAGTGGCTGGTAAAACATCATCATATACATCCGACCAATTTATTCCGTCATTTGAATACGAAAATAATGCATCTACTGAATACGAATTTCCATTTCCAGCGTTATATGAATCGTGAATTCTTGGATTTAAAGTATAATCGTAACCCGGCTCCAACACAACTTTGAAATAATCAATGTCTGTTTCAACATGAATATTTGTGCCATCCGTAGTGACGTTTGCACTATTATTTGAAAAAGTAGTTTGTAAATTATAAGCTTGAGCGTAGGTATTATTTACCTCGTACATATCTGCAACTAAACCTGGTGCTGAAACGGTAACTTTAATTGGATTTTGGAAATAACTTGAACCCGATAATTCCCAGCCCGTGTTGTTTTCATTGTGCATCACTGCCATCAAATAAGTTCCTGGTTCAACGGAAATCGAACTAGTACTAAAGTTCAAAAATGGATCTTGATAAGTGAAAGTTGGCGGTAAACCTGTGTTTTCATTCACTACGTTGATTGTTTGCGCAAAGGTTCCATCCAATTGAAACAAGTCAACACTGTATTCCCCAATAAAATCTTGAGCGCCATCATTTATCACGTTTACAGTTACGGATGCTCCTTGTCCCTGCGTTAAGCTTAATCCCGGAGAAACTGCAATTTCTGAATACAATTCGAGATCATTTGGGTTATTTACATCAATTTGCACATAATTCGTGTAGGCGCCATTGTTTTCGATTTCCATCCAATTTTCACCATTTGGTCGGTAAAAAATTCCAATGTAATAGGTTCCCGGTAGCATGCTCAACATTCCTGTGCTTGAAAAAACTAGTTCATTAGTATGGTGATTTCCGATAGCTAAATTTTGGCTACTAATTGTTTGAATGTATTCTACAAAATTAAATTGTGCGTCAAAAACAGCAGCCGTATAATCACCACTAAAATTTGTATTGCTATTGTTTACAATATTTGTACTTACATCAAAACTTTGTCCATAATAGATGCTTGTCGCTGATGGTGTTACGTAATTGTAAAGAGCCATTGCATATGTTGGGACAGTTGCAGGTGGTTCAATTCCAATCACAGCTTGATGTCCAGTGTTAAATCCACCACTTCCACCTCCAGTTCCCAACCCAGCAGGATTTAAAGCATTAATTTGAAAATAACCATCGTAAGCACCCCCCCAACCCCAGTTCATGTGGATAAAATCATTGTCATCATAACCATCGGCAACGAAACAGTGTCCACCGCCAGATCCAAAACCAGCATATAAAATTGGACGACTTGCATTTAATTCTGCTTTTACCAAATTCATCCAATTTGTTTGCGTGTAATTTATACGTTGCACTCCATCCAAAGTGGTTTTGTAACCGAAATAGGTTTTCAATGCATATTCTGAACAAGCTTGAGGCGTAGGACTATTTTCAATTACATAAGCACCACTACTTTGCGGACTGTAATCCATGTCAACACTGACACCACAATGATACATTAAAGTTGCAACCGCTGCATTTGGGCTGTTTACATTGTTTGGCATCGAAGCCCAATCGTAAGTGGTACTTCCAAAGTTTACAGATAATGTTCCATAATTATCATGATTATAGGAGTGAAAACCAGCACCTTGCGCAGGATAATTCCAATACTTCATAATTTGAGCCATCCCCGTAGCAACACATCCAGTAACGGATGAACTAGGACATTGTGCATTTACGTAAGGACTTTGGTTCCATTTTGTCAATAACAAGGGTGCAACTGAAACCTTTAGTTCATAATTAGAATTTGTTTCACTTTTTAGATTTGTCCATTGAATTTTTATTTCTTCTGTTGCAGGAATGTTGTTTTCAATAACGAATCTAATCTGATTTTTATATTCCTCAAGCCATTTTTGTGTACTTTGAGAAATGGCATTTGGGTCAAAAACTCCTTCATAGGAATATCCTAAAACAGGACTAACTTGATCGTCAGCTGCAACAATAACAAAACCAATTGCATTGACATTAAATACGTAATAATAGGAAGTGCTATTGTGATGTACTTTTGAAATCAAGTTCAGATTTAATTCATTTGCTCCTAGCGGACATTTGGTTTTGTTCTGCAAAAAGGCTTTTCCTATTTGTTTGGCTTTTATTTCATCAATTTGAACCGCAAAGGAAAAATTGGCAATAAAAAATAGGACAATCGTAAGCGTAAATATTTTTTTCATAGTGACTAAATTACGTTTTAAGAAAATAGAAAAAACAATTTTGATGCCAAATCTAAAAATGGTTTCAAAAATCTTAAATTTTTCAAATTCCTTTGTTAAGTTAAACCCAAAGATAGAAAAATAATTTAAAAAGTAGAAAATTTTATCCAGAAATTTTTTAAGGAAGTGTTTCCCCTAATTCCTCTTATCAACACCCCAAGACATTTTATTTCGAATCGTGTCCAAGAAATTGTTGTCTTCAAATTTCACGACATTGATTAAAAATTCTGCTTTGGTGATACTAACCTCTTCGTCTTGAGAGATACTTTTAGAAATAGAATCTAGACTCAATAAATATTTTCGTTCTCGGCCTTCTACGGTTAACTTTATTGGAAAATGATCTGGTACAACCATCGGACGAACACTTAAATTGTGTGGAGCAATCGGATTTATGATATGAACCTGACAACCTGGTGTTACAATTGGACCTCCACAAGACAAACTGTAAGCTGTTGAACCAGTTGGTGTTGCAACAATTAAGCCATCTGCCCAATAAGAATTAAGGTATAAATCTCCCAAACTTGCATGCACAGTTACCATCGAAGAAGTGTCTTTTTTATGCAGTGTTACCTCGTTGAGTGCTATGTTGTCGTCTCCAAAAATATTATCAGCTGTATTTACTCGCAACAAAGACCTTTTTTGATACTCAAATTGTTTATTTTTGACCATATCTAAGGTTCTTTCCAAGTCTTCTGGATTTACATTTGCCAAAAAGCCCAAACGTCCCATATTTACTCCTGTTACAGGAACTCCACTGTTGCGAATGTATTTAACCGTTTGAATAAATGTTCCATCACCTCCCACACTAATTGCCAAGTCAATTCCACTCAAAAAGTCCGCATGTGTGGCGAAGGTTTTACAATTTGAGCCAACGCCAACTTTACGCACCAATTGTTCCTTCAAATCGGCTTCCAAAACTGCATTCCAACCAAATTTGGAAATTAATTGAAGCACGTTTTCAAAGTATTTTGAGTTTTGTTTGGTGATTTTTCTACCGTAAATAGCTATGTTCATCGTGAATAGATATGATACTAATTTATGAAGCTTTTTTGCTTACTAAAATTTAAGAAAATTTAGTAGTGCGTCGTATCTCAATTGCAAATCATCATCAAAAGCACTTTTTTGAAAAGAAGCACTGATGGTATAATCGTATCGCTCAAAAGTTCTAATGATGCGATCTAGTTCAATTTGGTTGATTTTTAAAGTAACCTCCAATTTTGTTGAATCAGGAGAAGACATGATGTAAGAACTCAAAATACGTGCATTATTGCTTTCCACAATTTGGGCAATTTGGGCAAGTGAATAGTTGTTTTGATTCACTTCCAATACAATAATTCCCCCTTGCTCTTTGATACTTCCTGTATTTGCAATCAATTGAATTAATTGGTGAATGCTTGTGCACCCTAAATACTTTTCATCTTCACTTAAAATAGGAATGACAGAAATTTTATGTTCTGCGACTTTAAATAAAACTTCATATATATGGGCGCCTTCTTTGACATAAGGACGTGGAAGGTGATCAAAAAGTATATCTAAACTTTGAGTTAAATCTTGTCTGTCAAGTATATCTGTTTCAGAAATTAAACCAACGAAATTATCGTTTTTTAAAACTGGCAAATGCGAAACTTTAAATTCATCCATCCAACGTAAGGCTGTTTCACCAGAATCCGTGTGTTTCAAAGGAGGAATTTCGTCTGTAATTAAATCTTTTGCTATCATTATAGTGCCAAATTAGTAAAATTCTTTATGTAAATCGCAAATGTGCAAAAAATTATGAGAAAAAGGCAGAAGATTTTACCTTTGAATAAAGGTCGAAAATAAATTTAAAAAAGAAAAATTCTTACAAACAACATTTACATATTCTCCAAAATCTTGAAGAAAATATCGCGTTTTGCGGGAGAAATTGGAACTTCAGAACCATCCTTCATTATTACTGTTCCACCGTGTGCCTTGTCATAGCGATCAACATAATCCAAATTTACTAAATGGGATTGTTGAACACGTAAAAAATTATGACCTGTCAAAAGGGTTTCATAGTCTTTTAATGTTTTGGAAACCAATATTTTTTTGTGATCCACTAAATAAAAAGAAGTGTAATTTCGATCTGCTTCACAACGTATAATTTTGTCCAAATCAACTACATGCACACTTTCTTGAGTTTTTAAAACTAAACGGCGTTTTTGTGAAGGTTGAATGTTTTGCTGCAGGGCTTCAAATTGTGAATCTTCTCGTTTATGATCAATGCTTTCAATGGCTTTTTCAATTGATTTTTTTAATTCCTCAGGATCAATTGGTTTCAAAATATAATCTAAAGCACTGAATTTGATTGCTTTGATTGCGAATTCTTCATGGGCAGTAATAAAAATAACCTCAAAGGTTTTTTGTGGAATCATTTTTAACAAATCAAAACCGGTACCATCAGGCATTTGTATATCTAAAAAAACGATATCTGGTTTGATTTCTTCAATAGCTTTTAGACCTGAAGTAACATTCTCCCCAACAGGAAAAGTTTCAATTCCAAGTTCAAAAGATTCAATCAATTTTGCAATTAATTCTCTAGTTCTTTTCTCATCATCAATTATTACAGCTTTCATGAATAATAATCTTTAGTAGTTAATATTTTATATTCAGTCTGACTAATCAAACTAATCTTTTTAGTGAATTCGTAATGTAAAATTAGCAATTAAATTTGATTTTCAACACGATAAGGGATAGAAATTAAAACTTTTGTTCCTGTTTCTTCTACTTTATCATAATCTTCAATTTGCATAAAACCATCTGAACGGTACTTTTTATTCAAATTATCAATTCGATCTTTGGTAATTTTCATAGCCATACTTTTGTGTTCCTTACTTTTCTTATTCAATTCCGAGCCTTTTCTTCCAATTCCATTGTCTTCCACCGTAATGTTTAACATATTTTGATTTTTGAAAAAATGAATATGAATAAAGCCATCATCTTTTAAGTGTAACCTGCCATGTTCAATGGCATTTTCGATAAAAGGCTGTGTAATCATTGGAGGAATAATCGCTTCCTCTTCATACAATTCTTCATCAATGGTGATATCGTATTCAAATCGATCTTCGAAACGCATTTTTTGGATGTTTAAGTACTTATCCAAAATTTCAAATTCTGTGCGAATTGGAATGGATTCTTTGGAAGAGTTTTCCAAAATTAATCGCATCAATTTGGAAAAGTTGACCAAAAATTTAGCTGAATTTTTAGTGTCGTTGTCGTAAATGTAACTTTGAATAACCGACATTGCATTAAAAACGAAATGCGGATTCATCTGAGCACGCAATAAGGTTTGATTCATTTCAGCTTGCTGCTGTTGCTGCTTTATTTTTGTTTGATTCCAGCGGTAAAAACCAATGATTCCTGCAAGGAGCATCAAAATTACGAAACCAAAAATAATGTAGGTTTGCAAGTTTGTTTTCAGCTCGGCATTTTCTAATAGTGAAGTGTTTAAGGCAATTTTTTGTCGCTGACGTTCAATAGAATCCGATTTCATGATGTTTTCACGTTCCCTTTGTTCTGAACGATATAACTCACTTAATTCTGCAATTTTTGCACTTGATTCCAAGGTTTTCGCACTGTCTGAATAATCTGCATACATTTTCAAATATTTGTATGCAAGAACTTGATTTCCAGTTTTAAAATATACATTCGAAATGGTTTGATACGTCGGATAAACGGAGCCTTTGTAACCAAATTGAGAACGAATTTGTACCGAACGATTCAAATAATTCAGGGCATTGTCGTATTTTCCTTGTTTCTCAAAAACGTAACCCACATTGTGGTAAACTGTCGCAATTTTTTCTTGATTTGAGCTCGACTCAAAATAAACCAAAGCCTTGTTGTAATTACTTAAAGCCTTAGGGAAATCTTTCAATTCTCTGAAAATATCCCCGATGGTATTGTGTGCATTTCCCAAACCATCATTGTCGTTATATGGTTGTAATAATTTTAAGGCTTTTCGTTGATAATCAAGTGCTTTGCTATAATCTTTTTTATTCTTGTAAACAATTCCAAGGTTAATTTGAGAAAGTGCAACCGTTCGTTTATCTTTAATTTTTGAGGCATTTTCTATGGCATTCAAAAAGTATAACTCAGCCTCCTTGAAATTTTGAATGGATAATTGTGCTTCACCAATATCTACGGAATATTTTGCCATTTTTGAATAATCGCCTTCTTCGGTTGCAAGTTGTAAAGCCAAGTAATTTTTCGAAACACTCAATTCTATTTGTCCAAAATAGTTATAAATAGTTGCTTGATTATTAAAGGCTTGCGACAATACTTTTTTATTCGCTGAACGACGCGCAAACTGTATGGCTTCAATTGAGAAATAATTCGCTGAATCTTTTTGATTTTCAAACATATACGCTTGAGAAATCAAACAAAATGTTTTGGAAATTTCCTTGTTATTTCGCAGTCTTTTTGACAATTTGATGGCATCTTTCAAGTATTTTTGAGCAGAATTTAATTCTCGATGATACAAGTGATAATCCCCCAAACGTTGGTAAATATCTAATTTTATGTCCTGACTAGGTAATTGACTCAAAAAAGATTGTAAATCAAGTACTTTCGAAAAATAGGTATCCTTATCACCATTTGCCAAGTCAATTTCAGCATCAAAAACTTGGGAAAGGTAACGAGCTGAATCACTTGAACTGTAGCTCAAAGTTACCAGAGATTTACTGATGGAATCTGCCCTTTCTATGTTGTTTTGTTGGTAAAACTTAGCCAATTTGTACAATTTCCAAAAACGTTTATCTGGATTTTCTTCTTGTTTGTAATCTTTTATTAATTTTTTCTCATTTGGAGCTTGAGCAAAAAAATGACTAGTTTGCAAGAAAATCAGGCAAAGCACAAGGAAAATGTTGAAGCGAAAAGTTTTTCTTTGTTTCATATTTGCGACTAAGATAATTTATTTTTATGTTATCTTTGCTCGTTTTTTGAAATAAATCCCACACAATGGAATACAATCACATCGAGATCGAACAAAAATGGCGCAAACATTGGGCTGAAAATCAAACGTTTAAGGCTGAAAACAACAGCACAAAACCTAAGTTTTACGCTTTAGATATGTTTCCTTATCCTTCTGGTGCTGGTTTGCATGTGGGACATCCATTAGGCTACATTGCTTCGGATATTTATGCAAGATACAAACGTTTGCAAGGATTTAATGTCTTGCATCCAATGGGTTACGATTCTTTTGGTTTGCCAGCAGAACAATATGCGATTCAAACGGGGCAACATCCAGAAAAAACAACACAAGAAAACATTTTGCGTTACCGCGATCAATTGGATCAAATTGGATTCTCCTTTGATTGGTCTCGTGAAGTAAGAACTTCTAGTCCAGAATATTACAAATGGACACAATGGATTTTTATTCAACTTTTTCATTCGTGGTATAATCCAGATACAAAGAAAGCGGAAAAAATAGAGACTTTAATCAATCATTTTGAAACGTTAGGATTTAATGGAAATGCTGAAAGTCCCTTGAATGGTGGAATTGAAGTCAATATCGATGCTTTTTCTGCCGAAGATTGGGCAAATTTTGAAGAAAGCAAAAAAAGAAGCATTTTGATGCATTTCAGATTGGCATACTTGGATAATACTTGGGTTAACTGGTGTCCTGCTTTGGGCACTGTTTTGGCGAATGACGAAATTGTAAACGGAGTTTCTGAGCGTGGCGGACATCCTGTTGAACGCAAAAAAATGCAACAATGGAGCATGCGAATTACCGCTTATGCTGAACGATTGTTAACTGGTTTGGACGGTTTAGATTGGAATGAATCCATCAAAGACATGCAACGGAATTGGATTGGGAAATCGAAAGGGTGTTCAATAGAATTTAGAGTTGAGAATTTAGAATTTAGAATCGAAGTTTTCACTACCCGACCTGATACGATTTTTGGAGTAAGTTATGTGACTTTAGCTCCTGAACACGAATTGGTTGCTCAGTTAACAACTCCTGAAAATAAAGAAAAAATTGATGCTTATGTAACTTATGCTAAAAACAGAAGTGAACGTGAACGTCAAGCCGATGTTAAAAATATCACAGGAGAATTTACTGGTTCTTATGTTTTGCATCCGTTTACGGGAGAAAAAATTCCGGTTTGGATTGGAGATTATGTTTTGGCAGGATATGGAACAGGAGCTGTAATGGCCGTTCCAGCGCATGACGAACGTGATTTTCGATTTGCCAAACATTTTGATTTAGCTTGTCCAATTGTGGTACAAGCCAATCAAGAATGGGATTTTGAAAAAGATGCTTACGGCGAAAAAAGCGGTAAACTGATCAATTCTGAATTTTTAAACGGATTGGAAGTCAAAGATGCCATTGCCAAAGCGATTGACGAAATCGAAAAAGCGGGCATTGGACAAGGAAAAGTGAATTACCGTTTGCGTGATGCTGTTTTTGGTAGACAGCGTTATTGGGGAGAACCAATTCCAATTTATTACAAAAATGGACATCCGTATTCGATTGACGAATGCGATTTGCCTTTAAAATTGCCAGAAGTAGACAAATATTTACCTACAGAAGACGGCGAACCACCTTTGGCTCGTGCAAAAGACTGGAAATACAAAGGAGAATTTGAATACGAAACAACGACTATGCCTGGTTGGGCTGGAAGTTCGTGGTATTTTTTGCGTTACATGGATCCACACAACATGGATGAATTTGTGAGTAAAGAAAAAGCTGCCTATTGGAAACAAGTGGATTTGTATATCGGTGGAGCAGAACACGCAACTGGACATTTGTTGTACAGCCGTTTCTGGACAAAATTCTTGTGCGACATGGGTTATATTACTTTTGATGAACCTTTCCAAAAGATGATTAACCAAGGAATGATTTTGGGGAGAAGTAGTTTGGTTTATTCATTATTTCCGATGGGATTATTCGGATCTGAAGAAGCAAAAAATCAATCATTACCTAAAGAACTTAGTAATCCAATTTATATCTCAAAAGATTTTTTGAACAAATGTAAAAATGGTGATATTGATTCTATTAAAAAGTTTAATGATTTTAAATCAGGAAAAAATTTAAATCTAAACAATATTTTAAAGTCAAACAATATTTCAATAGCAAATTTAGATTTGGAGTCTTTTTTCCCAAGTCACGTAGATATTTCCCTTGTTGACAACGACAAATTAAACATTGACGCCTTCAAAAACTGGAGAGAAGAATTCAAAAACGCAGAATTCATACTTGAAGAAAACGGAGATTACATCTGCGGTCACGAAGTAGAAAAAATGTCAAAATCTAAGTTTAATGTGCAAACTCCAGACGAGTTGGTAGCAAAATTTGGAGCAGATACCTTGCGTATGTACGAAATGTTTTTGGGTCCATTGGAACAATCTAAACCTTGGGACACCAAAGGAATCAACGGCGTTTCGAACTTCTTGCGTAAACTGTGGCGTTTGTTTGCTTTTGATGAAACTGGAACTGCTCATTTTTCACAAGCGGAGCCTTCGAAAGACAATTTAAAAACTTTACACAAAACCATTCAGAAAGTTACGGATGATTTGAACCGTTTTTCGTTTAATACAGGAGTTTCAAACTTCATGATTTGTGTAAACGAATTGACAGAGCAAAAATGCAGTAACAAAGATATTTTAGAACAATTGGTGATTATATTGTCACCTTATGCACCGCATATTGCGGAAGAATTGTGGGTAAAATTGGGTCACGAAGCAGGTACGATTTCTTTTGCTAGTTTCCCAACTTTTAATCCAGAATATTTGGTTTCAGATGCTTTTTCTTATCCGATTTCTTTTAACGGAAAAGTGCGTTTCAACTTGGAGTTCCCAAGAACGATGAGTCCGAAAGAAATAGAAGACCTTGTTTTAGCGCATGAAAATACAGCAAAATACTTGGAAGGCAAAACTCCAAAGAAAATGATTGTTGTGCCAGGAAGAATTGTGAATGTGGTGGTGTAGAAATATTCTTAAGCACTGCTTTTTAATATTATGAATTATTCTTTAGAGAGAAGCTAATTTATTTCTTAAATTCTAGGGAGAAAGTATTTAAAATAAGGGCTTCGAGCAACCATTAAGCTATTTTGTTCGTTATTTAACTAAAGTAATTCTCACCAATGAATAAATTTGCACTTCTTCTCACACTTTCTTTTCTCCTTCACACACAAATCTCAGCTCAAATAGTTGATCCTTTTGCAATTAGATATCAAATTAATCACAAAGGTGGTTTAGTTTATTTAGCGAATTCAAGTTTAACATGTGATTGCGCTGCAAATTCAGAAATGCCACCAGGTGGAACTAGCAATAACAATGGTTTTTCAATGGATTTTGTGGATATTGATTCTGATGCTTCCACCTTTATGTCTTCAAGTGATCAATTAAGTTTAGCAAATTGCAGTGAAATTGTATGGGCAGGTCTTTACTGGAGTGGCATTTTGAACGATGTTCCTGCAAATACAACTAACCACAACATCAGAAATCAGGTAAAATTAAGTGTAAACAATGCTGCTTATACCTCTTTAACAGCAGATGAAGTATTGGATAATACCACAGGAAAAATATCTTATTTTGCTTTCAAGGATATTACTTCCATAGTTCAAGCGAATCCAATTAATGCAACGTATCGAGTGGCAAATGTTGTTGCACAAACTGGAACTAATACATTTGGAGGCTGGACAATTGTCGTGGTCTACAGAAACGTTTACGAATCCATGAAAAATATTACCGTTTTTGATGGCTTGGCAAATGTTAGTCCTGGTGCACAAGGAACTGTAAATATTAATCTTAACGGCTTTTTAACGCCTCCATCTGGTGCCGTAAACTTTGAATTGGGTGTTGTAGCACATGATGGCGATCGCGGCGATTCTGGTGACAAACTAGAATTCAATGGTGCAGGAACTTTTCAAGCCATTAGCGATGCTTTACATAATGCTAACAACGCTTACAATAGTTCAATTTCAAATAAGGGAGTACTAACACCTTTCAGAAATCCTAGTTTTAATAACAACCTTGGTCACGATGCAAACATTTATTCGCCTGACAACTCCGCTTTTGCATTTATCGGAAATTCAACATCTGCTGCCGAAATTAGAGTTTCCACAGAATCAGAAACCATCCTGACAAGTGTAATTACCTCAGCCATTGATATTTATGAACCAGACTTACGAGCATCAGTTACATATTCAGATATCAACGGAGGTGGAATTGAACCAGGTGATATACTTGAATTTTCAATCGCTTGTAAAAATATTGGATCTGATGTTTCGACAAACACTTTTTTGACAGATACCTTAGATAATAGATTAACGTATATTCCGAATTCACTTCAAGTTTCTTTTGGTCCTAACTTAGGCACAAAAACAGATATTTCAGACGCTGATCAAGGTGAATTTATTAGTGCAGATAATGTAGTAAAAGTTCGAATTGGAACAGGTGCAAATGGTTTGACTGGAGGTTTGGTGAGTAATACCAATAACGGTGCTGATGTCACAATTGTAAAATTCAGAGCTCAATTATCTAATGAATGCGTTGACTGGCAATGTGGCGATGATTTAAATAATCGTGCTTATTTATTTGGAACTGGACAAATTTCAGGAATTCAAAATAGTAACAATGGTGTTTCAGATTTGTTGGATGCAAATGGCTGTCCTTCCTTGGAAAGTAGTTTAGTTGTGGTAAATGTTAACTCTTGTCCACCTTTAAATGTCACTTATTCAGAAACAGTTTGCATAGGCGAAACAATCACTTTTTCCTTTCCAAGTTCCCCAAATTTAGATTTAAGTTGGACAGGACCAAATGGCTTTAATTCTACCGTAAATAATCCAAGCATTAACAATGCACAATTGAACAATGGCGGAATTTACACTCTTTCAATTTTGTACAACAATGAAATCTGTATTGAAGATATTGTTTCTCCAGTTTTGGTGGCGCCAAATCCAAGTATTCAATTAAATACCCTGCAAAATGATACTTGTTATCAAGCTGGATCTGGATTCATCAATGTAAGCGGTGTTGGAAATGGCCCATTTAGCTATGCTTGGTCAAATTCGGATGCCGATTCTTTGGCACAAAATCTTCTTTCTGGTGACTACGAATTAACCTTGACTGATGCTAATTCTTGCACCGTAAATCAAACGTTTACAATCACTGAACCAAGTGAATTTACGGTAAATGCAACAATCACCTCCAATTACAACAACGAAGATATTTCTTGTTTTAATGCGAATGATGGAAGCGCACTTGCTTCACTTGTTGGTGGAATTGCACCAATTGATATTTTATGGTTGCAAACTGGAGCAAATACGGCTGCAATCTCAAATTTAGCTGCTGGAACATACATCGTTGAAGCAACAAGTTCTAATGGTTGTAAAGCGCGCGACACAATTGTATTAACACAACCTAACGCCTTAACAATAAACGGAACGGTAACTGATGTTTTTTGTTTCGGGAATTTGACTGGAGCAATAAATACAACTGTTACTGGTGGAACTGGTCCGTATGACTTTTTATGGTCAAACAACGCCGTGAGTGAAGATTTAAGCAATATTGCTGCGGGAGATTACACACTTACCCTTACCGATGCTAATTCCTGTGAATTGGAGGAGACTTTCCAAGTCGTACAACCAACAAATTCAATGCAATTAAGCTTTACAAGTATTCCAGTTTTGTGCAATGGCGATGCAAGTGGTTCTATAGATTTAAGTGTAAGCGGCGGAATTGAACCTTATGATTATTTATGGTCAAACAATGCTGTGAGTGAAGATTTAAACAATATTCCTGCAGGAAATTATTCTGTGGAGGTTACGGATGGAAATAATTGTCCACAAACAGTAGCAATAACATTGTCGCAACCAAGTGCCATTGTTCTATCTGAAAGTCACATCAACCCAGTGTGCCAAAGTGGAAGTCAAGGGTCAATCAATCTAAGTGCAGCAGGCGGAACACCAAACTATACATTCTTTTGGAACAATGGAGAAACTAGTGAAGATATTATTGGACTTTATGCAGGAACATACACTTGTGTTGTAACAGATGGTAATTTTTGCACCAAAGAAATCACTGTGATTTTAAGCGATCCAGATGCAGTTACCATTTCTGAAACTCATCAGGATGTACTTTGTTACAATCAATCCACAGCCTCGATTAACATTACAATAAACAATGGAGTTTCTCCCTTTGACTTTGCATGGAGTAACGGAGCAAGCACGGAAGACATCGCTTCACTTCCTGCAGGTTTATATTTCGTAAATGTGGTGGATGACAATAGTTGTGGTGGTT